>NZ_RZSC01001208.1:0-1124 GCF_003998155.1 Mesorhizobium sp. M1E.F.Ca.ET.063.01.1.1 | reverse complement strand
CACCACCACCGCGCCTTCGGTGACGTTGTATTCCTTGCCGAACTGACGGAGATGGAACTCGACCGACTCTTCAGCCGCCTTCTGGATGTTGGCATCGAAGGTGGTGTGGGCAACCAGCGAATGCTGGCCGGGCTTGGCTATTTTCTTCACCTCGTCGAAGGCCCAGTCGAGGAAATAGTCGGGGCTCTTCTGCTCGCCGCGGTCGACGACGTCGGCTGGATGCAGCCGTGCCTGCAGCACCTGGCCCTCGGTCATGAAGCCGGCATCGACGAGGTTGGAAAGCACCACATTGGCGCGCGCGCGCGCCGCCGGCAGGTTGATGTGCGGGGCGTACTTGGTCGGCGCCTTGAACAACCCGGCGAGCATCGCCGCCTCCGCGAGGTTCAGGTCCTTGACGCTCTTGCCAAAATAGAAATCCGCCGCCGCCTCGATGCCGAACGTGCCGCCGCCCATATAGGCGCGGTCGAGATAGAGCTGCAGGATATCCTTCTTCGAGAGGTTCGCCTCCAGCCACAGCGACAGGAAGGCTTCCTTGATCTTGCGCTCGAGGGTGCGCTCGTTGGAAAGGAACAGGTTCTTGGCGAGCTGCTGCGTGATGCTGGAGCCGCCCTGGACCACAGAATTGGCGCGCACATTCTCGAAGACAGCGCGCGACAGGCCGAGAACGTCGATGCCGTAGTGGTCGAAGAAACGCCGGTCCTCTGTCGCCAGCACCGCCTTGATGACGATGTCCGGCATCTCGTCGACCGGCACGGAATCGCGCTGGATGATGCCGCGCTGGCCGATCTCGTTGCCGTAGCGGTCGAGGAAGGTGACGGCGAAATCGCCCTGGTTGCGCCAGTCGCCGGCAGTGATCTCGAAGGCGGGCATCGCCAGCGCCAGGAGCACCACGAAGCCGCCTGCGCCCATGGTGAAACCTTCGCTCAGCACCTCGATGATGGCGCGCCGCCAGCCATGCAGACGGAAACGGCGGAAAAAGATGGTGGCCGCTTCCCAGAATTCGCGCGCCTTGAAGCCGATTTCGTAGAGCGAGGAATCGAGCCACGCGTCGACAGCAAGAGCCGCCGAGGCAATCCGGCCTCTTCTCTTGCGTGGTTTCGAAGGACTTGCCCTTCCAGACTTCC
>NZ_RZSC01001207.1:0-1140 GCF_003998155.1 Mesorhizobium sp. M1E.F.Ca.ET.063.01.1.1 | reverse complement strand
AACGCACCCCCGCCGAGGTCGCGCGCAGCATCCGCGACGGATTCATCTCGACTGACTTCGCCTCACAGCATTATCCGCAATACTCGGGCAAGGCCAACAAATGAATGCCAGGTTCGACACCGTTGTCATTGGCGGCGGCATCGTCGGAACGGCTGCCGCCTATTACCTCGCCAAGGCAGGAAAGCGCGTCGCGCTGGTCGAGAAGGGCCGTGTCAACGGTGAGCAGTCCAGCCGCAACTGGGGTGCCGTGCGCACTCAAGGGCGCGATCCCTGTGAAATACCGATGATGCTCGACTGTCTGGAGATCTGGCGAGGCATCGAGGCCGAACTGGGTGAAAGCGTAGACTGGCGCGAGCAGGGCCAGATGCGCATCATCTACGATCGCGCCATGCGGGAGCGCGCGGAAGCATTCATGCCGATCGCGCGTGAGTTCGGCCTGACGACCAGGATCCTCACACCCAACGACGTTGCGGAAGTGCTGCCGCACTACGACCCCCGCGACTGTCACGGCGCGCTGTTTACGCCGACCGACGGCAATGCCGAACCGGAGAAAGCAGCGCCTGCTTTTGCGCGGGGAGCCCTGCGGTGCGGCGCCACGCTCTTGGAACACACTGCCGCCTTGTCCATCGATCTGTGGAACCACGCAGTCTGCGGGGTGGAGACGGAACAGGGCCGGCTGGCATGCGAGGCCATTGTGCTTGCAGCTGGTGCCTGGACGGGACGGCTTCTGAAACCGCTCGGCATAAAGCATCCCTGCCTCTGGGTCCGGGGTACCGTAGGCCGGACCGGCGTGCTGCCGATCGAATTGCGCAAACTTGTGGTCTGGGGCAAATGCGCCTACCGCCAGCGTCCCGACGGGCGGGTCAACATTGCAGTGGCGGAGGACGGGTTCCACGACCTCATGCTCGACAGCCTTGTGCATGGCCTGAAATTCTTGCCCTTGGCGAAACGAAATTGGCGGAACCTAAGGTTCAGCCTAGGCAAACCGACAATGCGCAGCCTGATGGGTGAATTTGACGATTTCACCACCCATCGCACGCTTGATCCGCGGCCTGACTGGAAAGGGCTTGCAAAAGCCGCCGGCCGATTTGTCGAGGAATACCCGGGCCTCGGTTCGGTCCAATACGAGCGGGCCTGGGC
>NZ_RZSC01001206.1:0-1141 GCF_003998155.1 Mesorhizobium sp. M1E.F.Ca.ET.063.01.1.1 | reverse complement strand
GGCTTGATGTAGCGCGGCCAATCGCAGAGGCTGCTTTAAAAACAGCCTCGTAGCCGCTTTCTGAGGTTCTGCGGCAAGCGTGGTTTTGGCCGTCAAGGTGTCAGCCGGTCGGCGGTTCGCGACCAGAGAATGGCTTCAACCCGTCCGGGGGCCAGTCGGGTCGGCTTCCTGTGGACTTCGCAATCCAGGCGATTCGGCGACGATGCAGGACAACAATATAATTCGGGTCCCCGGCTCACCATTGCTGCGCTCGGTGACGCTTAGCAGGTCGGGCGTGCCGGCTTTACGGCGAGGTCGCAACTTACCCCGAAGGCGCAACGATCAAGATCGCCGCGAAGAGGGCTCATCGTCATGGCGGGTTTATCTGCGGCGGTTCATGAGAGAAGGGCGGAAGCCCGCCCTCAGTCGGACCGCACCCGTCGTCGGCGAAAGCGCCAGGACGAGAATGGTGAGAGCCGACGCCGCGTGGCTGTCGCTAGAAGCAACGACGCATCCTTTGTGCGATCGCGAGCTTCGGCGCTAGCATTTGGCGATACCCGTGGCCGGCGACCCATCACCGCAACGAATCGGTTGAGCCGGTTCGATTCAAAGAACGCATTGGACTGCACCTTCAAAGAAGGCGAAGTTCCCGGCCATGGAAAACGGAGAGGCAGGCTCGGTTCACTTTCGCCGCATAGAGCCGTCGCAGAACATGCGGCGCTTCTACACGCTTTCCATCCAACCGACCTTATTTGGTGGGGCATCGGTTATTCGTAACTGGGGCAGGATTGGAACCAACGGTCAGTCGATGATGGAAACCTTTGACAGCGAGGACGATGCGGTCACCGCGTCAATGAAGCTTCAGCGTGCCAAGAGCCGGCGCGGATATCGCGCCAGCGATCCGGCTTGAGAGTCGTGAATGTCACGCTCAGTCACGGTCTCGAAATATGCATGATGCAAACGTGATAGCACGCTCTCCGCCTCGGCATGGCGCGGGGTTCGTGACCGTTGGGCAGCTCTTTTCGATGCGGTTCCTGCTACCCGCTTGCTCGCGCCGAATTCCCAACTTTGGATCGAGGCCGGCGTGATTGCCGGCATTCTGGCACGCACTCAGAATTTCCAGCCCTATCAGCGCAAGGAATGCCTCAACGATGCGCTGATC
>NZ_RZSC01001205.1:0-1143 GCF_003998155.1 Mesorhizobium sp. M1E.F.Ca.ET.063.01.1.1 | reverse complement strand
GACATAGGCAAGGCGGCGCTCTTCCTCCAGGCCGGAGCGGCCGCCTTCGTCGAGCGCGCGCTGATGCGGGAAGAGGCCTTCCTCCCAGCCGGGAAGGAAGACGGTCTCGAATTCGAGGCCCTTGGCCGAGTGCAGCGTCATGATCGAGACCGCATCGAGCGACTCGCCCTGCTCGGCCTCCATGACCAGCGCCACATGCTCGAGGAAAGAACGCAGCGATTCATATTCCTCCATGGAGCGGATCAGCTCCTTGAGGTTCTCCAGCCGCCCGGGCGCTTCCGCCGAGCGGTCGTTCTTCCACATGTCGGTGTAGCCGCTCTCCTCGAGAATGGTCTCGGCGAGCTCGGTGTGCGGCTTGGTCTCCAGCGCCTTCTGCCAGCGCTCGAAATTGGCCGCGACCTCGCGGAGCGCTGCGCGCGGCTTCGGCTTCAACTCGTCGCTTTCGGCAAGCGTCGCGGCGGCCTCCAGCATCGGGATGCGTAATGTCCGCGCCGTGTCGTGGATCTGGCGGATGGTGGCTTCGCCCAGCCCGCGCTTCGGCACGTTGACGATGCGCTCGAAGGCAAGGTCGTCGCCGCTGTTGGCAACGACGCGGAAGAAGGCCAGCGCATCGCGGATTTCCATCCGCTCGTAGAAACGCGGACCGCCGATGACGCGATAGTTGAGCCCAAGCGTGATGAAACGGTCTTCGAAGGAACGCATCTGGAACGACGCGCGCACCAAGATCGCCATGTCGTTCAGATTGTGCTTCTGGCGCTGGTAGGCCTCGATCGTCTCGCCGATAGCGCGAGCTTCTTCTTCCGAGTCCCAGGCGGCATGGACATGCACCTTATCGTCCTCGGGATCGTCGCGGTCGGTGAACAGCGTCTTGCCGAAGCGGCCTTCATTGTAGGCGATGAGGTGCGAGGCCGCGCCCAGGATGTGGGCGGTCGAGCGGTAGTTGCGCTCCAGCCGGATGATGGTGGCGCCCGGGAAATCCTTGTCGAAGCGCAGGATGTTGTCGACCTCGGCGCCGCGCCAGCCATAGATCGACTGGTCGTCGTCGCCGACGCAGCAGATGTTTACGGTGGATGCGCGCCGGTTTCCCTCCCCCTTGAGGGGAGGGTGGCCGGGCGAAGCCCGGTCGGGTGGGGGCCTCGCGGC
>NZ_RZSC01001204.1:0-1144 GCF_003998155.1 Mesorhizobium sp. M1E.F.Ca.ET.063.01.1.1 | reverse complement strand
GAATTGCATCGTCCAAAAAGCCCATGCAGGCGCCATCACTCAGCCGCTTCGCGCTTGCCTCCGGGGCGCCGTTCCAGAAGCTCCTTCAGGAACTGGCCGGTGTAGCTGCGCTTCTCGCGCACGATCGCTTCCGGCGTGCCGGAGGCGACCAACTCGCCGCCGCCGTCGCCGCCCTCGGGGCCGAGGTCGAGCACCCAGTCGGAGGTTTTGATGACTTCGAGATTGTGCTCGATCACCACCACCGTGTTGCCCTGGTCGACCAGCTCGTGCAGCACTTCGAGCAGCTTGGCGACGTCGTGGAAATGCAGGCCGGTGGTCGGCTCGTCGAGGATGTAGAGCGTCTTGCCGGTCGCCTTGCGCGACAGCTCCTTAGCGAGCTTGATGCGCTGCGCCTCGCCACCCGAAAGCGTCGTCGCCTGCTGGCCGATATGGATGTAGCCGAGGCCGACCTGGTTCAGCGTCACCAGCTTATCGCGCACGCCGGGCACCGCCGAGAAGAAGTCGACGCCTTCCTCGACCGTCATGTCGAGCACATCGGCGATCGACTTGCCCTTGAACAGCACGTCCAGCGTCTCGCGGTTGTAGCGCTTGCCGTGGCAGACGTCGCAGGTGACGTAGACGTCGGGCAGGAAGTGCATCTCGATCTTGATGACGCCGTCGCCCTGGCAGGCCTCGCAGCGGCCGCCCTTGACGTTGAAGGAGAAGCGCCCCGGCTGATAGCCGCGCGCCTTGGCTTCGGGCAGGCCGGCGAACCAGTCGCGGATCGGCGTGAAGGCGCCGGTATAGGTCGCCGGGTTGGAACGCGGCGTGCGGCCGATCGGCGACTGGTCGATGTCGATGACCTTGTCGAGGAACTCCAGCCCCTCGATGCGGTCATGCTCGGCCGGATGCTCGCGCGAGCCCATGATGCGGCGCGAGGCCGCCTTGAACAGCGTCTCGATCAGGAAGGTCGACTTGCCGCCACCGGAAACGCCGGTCACGCAGGTGAAGGTGCCCAGCGGAATCTCCGCCGTCACGTTCTTCAGATTGTTGCCGCGCGCGCCGACGACCTTGATCCGCCGGTTCTTCTTCGCCTCGCGGCGCAGCTGTGGCGTCGCCACTTCGAGCTCGCCCGACAGGTATTTGCCGGTGATCGAGGCGGGGG
>NZ_RZSC01001203.1:0-1145 GCF_003998155.1 Mesorhizobium sp. M1E.F.Ca.ET.063.01.1.1 | reverse complement strand
ATCTACGACCGCAAGATGCTGGTCGACATGATGCCGGGCGCCGTCATCGGCATCATGTCGACCAGCATCTTGCGGTCGTAGATGCCCCACCACGTCCAAACCGAGACGATGTCCATCAGGCAGAGAATCGGCAACAGGATGGCGGCGGCCCTGGTGACCGAGGAGATGGTGCGGCTGATCGTCGGCGCCGTCGCGCTGATCTTCGTGCTGCGCTGGATCTATCTGCAGTTCCGCCATGGCGCCGATCACGCGGTGCAGCCGAACCGGATCGCGGCGGCTTTCTGGGGCACGGTTGCCGGTTTCACCAGCTTCGTCGCCCATGTCGGCGGCCCGCCTTTCCAGGTCTATGCGCTGCCCATCCGGCTCGACCCGAAGGTGCTGTCGGGGACGGCCGCGATCTTCTTCGCCGCCACCAATGCGCTGAAGCTCATCCCCTATTTCGCGCTCGGCCAGTTCGACACCACCAACCTGATAGCTTCCGGTGCGCTCATGCCGCTGGCGCCGCTCGCCACCGTGGCAGGCGCCTGGCTGGTGCGTCGCATGCGGCCGGAGGTGTTTTATCCATTCACCTACGCCACTGTCGCGGTGGTGGCGGTCAAGCTGCTCTGGGACGGTATCGCGGGCCTGATGTGAGGGCGGCTGCCAGGCCGCCCACACCAACAAATGCTCAGACGGCGCTCGGCACCATCTGGCGGCTGCCGCCAAGGGCGAGCGCCGCGCCGGCCGCCACCACCAGCGCCATGCCGGCGAGGATGCCGATATCGTGCAGGGTGGGCTTCAGCACCATGTCGGCGAGGATCACCAGCATCACCGCGTAGTCGAGGCGCGCCCAGCTCATCATGCGCTGGCCGATGGCAAGAACGGCGGGCGTGATCCGTTCCTTGGCGACCATGGCGCCCATTCGCTCGCCGGTCGGCTTGAAGACGAGCATGCCGATCGAAAACGTCGTGGCGTAGCCGACAAGGCCGATGACGATCCACAGCTCGGCAAAGCCGACCCAGAAGGCACACATGACGATGCCGAAGATCAGGGTGAGCATCGACATCGGCGCGAAGAAGCGGCCGCCGAGCTCGCCGCTGGCGCGCATCGCCTGCAGCTTGTCCTCGATGTTGCCGGCGCGCTCGGCAAGCGCGCCGAGCAGGAAC
>NZ_RZSC01001202.1:0-1147 GCF_003998155.1 Mesorhizobium sp. M1E.F.Ca.ET.063.01.1.1 | reverse complement strand
GGCGATGGTGCGCCACCGCGGCTCGCAAAAACCGGCCGCGCCGATCGCGCTGGTGTTTTCGGCGAGGGTCTGGGACGAGGTGGTCTTCCGCGACGAATTGATCCGCCTCGACGACCGCCGCGACGGCTTCGATCTTGTGCTGACGCTGACTCGCGAGCAGGCCCGCCGCCCGGCGGACTATTCCCGGCGCGTCGACGCAAAGATGATGGCGCAAGCCATGGAGCGGCTGCCAAAGGCGCCGAGGCTCGCCTATGTCTGCGGCTCGAACGCGTTCGTGTCGGCTGCCGCCGAGGCCCTGATCGATGCCGGCGTTCCGGCAGGAATCATCCGCACCGAGCGCTACGGGGTGTGAACGCTCGCCGTCTCTCTGATCGCTCGGGTTTGCCGCGCCAGGTCGCATCGGACTCCGCTTGCTTTATCCGGCCATCCTGCAACGCCGATTTCTCTCTCCTTGCCGATGTCGGCAATGCTTCCAAAGCGGGTCCTGATCAGCCTCGCGGTGGTTAACAGTATCGAAAAGTGACTATTAGGAGATTCTAAAATCGAACCGAACGGTTCGTTTCTGTTGACGGTGCGTGCAAGAGGGGTGAACATTGGTGGTCGGACACACTTGGTGAGCCAAATGAAGAAATAACTTAAGCATCTGAATTGGTTTAAGAAAAATCTGATTGTAGGAACGCTTTTTGCAATTTCAAGGTGCGGATTCATGGTCCAGCCGGAACAACTTCGTGATTGGAATCCGGCAGCCGGCTTTCCCACATCGGGCCTGTCCGAACGACGCGATTTCATTCCCAAGACACGCCGCTAGACGGACGGAAGAAAGATACTGGAGTACCAAAAATGAAAAAGATTGTTCTCACTGCCGCCGCCGTTCTGGCCATTTCCGGCAGCGCCTTCGCCGCGAGCGACAACTACGGTTCCAATGGCGCCAATCAGCCGGCTGCCGCGGTCGACACGTCCTACACGGCTTCGGTCAAGAAGTCGGAGCCGGCTGCTCAGCAGCCTGTCACCCAGGGCGCTGACCGCAACCTCTTCGGCAACAACTAACAGCCGAAGCACGGCCATGATCCGGATCTGAGGGGGTCTGGTCGAGAGCGGATCGGCGGCGGGTTTCGCCCGCCGCCTCCCAATGCATGCCGACCAAAAG
>NZ_RZSC01001201.1:0-1151 GCF_003998155.1 Mesorhizobium sp. M1E.F.Ca.ET.063.01.1.1 | reverse complement strand
GATGGGCCAGTCCTTCCAGATCAGGAACCCGAACGCCGTCGCCTCCTGCGGCTGCGGCACCAGTTTTTCCGTCTGAACGATCCGATGCCTGCGATCGGCGCGGTCCGCCAGGTCGCGCTGTCGGCCGGGCGCGATCTCGATGCGACGCTGGCCTTCTGGCAGGGCGTGCTCGGCATGAGCGTGCATGCGCGCTACGATCCGCCGGGCATTGCCTTCATCATGGCCGGCGATGTGCGGCTCCTCTTCGCCGACGGCGTGCCGCCCGGCACCGTCTATCTCGACATTGCCGGTCTCGAGGCCTTCCATGCCGAGACGAAGGCCGCCGGTATTCCCTTCACCGCGCCGCCCGCGCTCGTGCACCGCGACACCGAGGGCCGGTTCGGTCCAGCGGGGGAAAGCGAATGGATGGCCTTTCTAAAGGATCCCGCAGGCAATACGATCGGCCTTGTCGAGCGCCTTGCGCCGGAACGAGATTGAGGTCCCCATGAAGATCGTCACCTGGAACATCAACGGCGTTCGCGCCCGCATCGGCAACCTCACCCACTGGCTGACCGAGAGCGCGCCGGACATCGTGTGCCTGCAGGAGATCAAGACCCTCGACGATCAGTTCCCGCGCGCCGAGATCGAGGCGCTGGGCTACAATGTCGAGACCAACGGCCAGAAGAGCTTCAACGGCGTCGCCATCCTCTCGAAGCTCCCCTTCGACGAAGTCAATCGCGGCTTGCCCGGCGACGATGCCGACGACCACGCGCGCTTTATCGAAGGCGTTTTCTCGACCGACAAAGGCGCCCTGCGCGTCGCCTCGCTCTATCTGCCGAACGGCAACCCGGTCGATGACGAGCGGAAGTTTTCCTACAAGCTGGCATGGATGGCGAGGCTGGAGCGCTGGGCGCAAGAACGGCTGAGGCTCGAGGAAGCGCTGGTGCTCGCCGGCGACTACAACGTCATCCCCGAGCGCGCCGACGCCAGGTTCCCCGACAACTGGCTCGGCGACGCGCTGTTCCAGCCGGAGACGCGGCAGGCCTTCCGCCGCCTGAAGAACCTCGGCTTCACCGAGGCCGTGCGCGCCGTCACCGACTCTGCCGATGTCTATACCTTCTGGGACTATCAGGCCGGCGCCTGGCAGAAGAACAACGGCATCCGCATCGATC
>NZ_RZSC01001200.1:0-1152 GCF_003998155.1 Mesorhizobium sp. M1E.F.Ca.ET.063.01.1.1 | reverse complement strand
AATGGAGGGTGACGTGAAATACGCAATCCAGGCCGCGATGTTCGCAGCCACTTTGTTCGGCGCAATGGGAGCGGCGTCGGCCGACTCGATCCCCGGCATGCGCGGTCACGACCATACCGGCATCACCGTGCCCGACATGAAGCAGGCCGTCGATTTCTTCACCAATGTCGTAGGCTGCAAGAAGGCGATGTCCTTCGGCCCGTTCGCCGACGACAAGGGCACCTTCATGCAGGACCTGCTCGGCGTCGACCCGAAGGCGGTGATCGAGGAGATCACCATGGTCCGCTGCGGCACGGGATCGAACATCGAGCTGTTCAAATACACCGCGCCCGACCAGAAGGACCTGCAGCCGAAGAACAGCGACATCGGCGGCTTCCACATCGCCTTCTATGTCGATGACGTCGGCGCGGCGAAAACCTATCTTGACGCCAAGGGCGTGAAGACCAGACTCGGACCGCTGCCGGTCAAGGAAGGGCCGGCAGCCGGCGAGACCATCCTCTATTTCCAGGCGCCCTGGGGGCTGCAGCTCGAAGCGATCAGCTATCCCCAAGGCATGGCCTACGAGAAGGGCGCCGAGACGGTGCTGTGGAGCCCCAAGGATCCGCCCAAGTGAGTCGATCCGCAATGCGCATAGGCAATTGTTCAATTATAAAACTTTAAGCTTGAAATAATTGCCTTCGCGCGCGATACTGACGGTCGGGTTCGCCGGTGCTGCCGGCGCCCCCGGATACCCTTAGAGCGTTTCGCGCAATTCCGGACGGAAAACCGCTACGCACCTTTCCTGGAATTGCTCTAGAGGAGATCGCAAGACATGAAGGTTGCGGTTCTCGGCGGCGGACCGGCCGGCCTCTACTTTGCCATCTCATTGAAGCTGCGCGACGCCGCGCACGAGGTGACTGTCTATGAGCGCAACCGCCCGGACGACACCTTCGGCTGGGGCGTGGTGCTGTCGGCCGAAACGCTGGACAATCTGACCAGGAACGATCCCGTCAGCGCCGTCTGGATCAAGAAGCATTTCGCCTATTGGGACGACATTGCCGTCGTCCATGACGGCGTGCGCACCGTTTCCACCGGCCACGGATTCTGCGGTATCGGCCGCAAGCGGCTCTTGATCCTTTTGCAGCGGCGGCCGCCCCCCCCCCGCCTCCCCCC
>NZ_RZSC01000011.1:0-27882 GCF_003998155.1 Mesorhizobium sp. M1E.F.Ca.ET.063.01.1.1 | reverse complement strand
CTAAACGGGACGATGACAGTCAATCATCTGCTCGACACAAGACCCGAGAACTATCACAAATGGGGCGTGATGAAGAAAGACCTGAGACTGGAGAACGTGGGGCAAATGATGCATTTGCGCGTCGAGCTCCAGACCTTCTTCCGTCTTCCTCGCTCGAATGCCCTGGTGTTTCCGATCCGCTGCTACCTCATCAAGCTCGACGAACTGGTGACGGTGCCGAAATGGGCGAGGCGCTTCCATCGCGTCATCCGCGACCTGCCGGCGGAACTGGCGACCTACAAGGGCTTCATCAGCAATCGGCCCAAGATCGTGGAATGGCTGTCAAAATATGATGACGGTGCCCCGACATCGCCAGGCATTTGGCCGGACTGATCCGTACGGGCTCCCGACTGCGAACGCAGGCATCGGAATGGTCGCGTTGCTACGAGATGCCGCGCGACGGGCGCTGGAGTCTGGCGTCCCGGAGCGCGCGTCACGATCGAGCCGCTGCGCGATCCGGTATGGCCATAACCGTCTTTCGAACTTAAGTAGCGCATTCGTGGCGGTCCCCGCTCCCCTGAACGGTGGCGTGTCGAGCGGGGGGCTGGGTTTCCACCTATCTCGTTACAAGATCGCGGACGACGGCAAGGCGCTTGACAGCGATGGTGGCAAGCGCCTGCGCCCTGTCCCGAGCGGCTGCGAAAGCAGGTGTTCGCCCGCGCCGATGTAGTAGTCGGCCAGCTCCTCGCAGAGCGCATCCAAGGATCGCGGTGGCGGCCGCCCGACAGGCGCGCGGCTCTGAAGAGGATCCGATGCGAGATCGAGAGAGACCTTGCGGGCTTCGAGGGCAAGATCCCGGTATGTATTCTTGTTCCCTTTCATGTCGGCATATCCCTCAAGGCGCATGCAGACCTCCATCTCCAGACTGGACAGATCGTAGGGCTTCTGGATTGCCGGCCCCAGATGCCGATCTTTGAAAAAGGCTTTCCGGCGCTCTCGCCGCAGCGTCTTTGCGTGCTCCAGTTCCGCGCGTGCCATCCGTTCGGCGGCTTCCCGGATTTCCGGCGACGCCCCGTGGGCTGCTACATAGGACCAGAATGCGAAGGCGCGCTCCTCATTGCGGACGGCGATGGCCAGGGAGCGATACGCGTCAACCAATTCGGGGGAGACGAGCCAGATGCCTTCCTCGTCGAAACCGTCCTGCGGCACGGCATCGGCCGGCCGAATTTCGGGCGGTTTATGGGTGACCTGACGCGACCAGCCGGAGACCATGTCGGTATGGCCAGTCTCCTCGCGCACAAGACGATCGAACACGTCGGCTAGTTCTCGCCGACCGGCGCCGCGCATGCGCCTGGCCAAATCCGCATATCTGTCGGCAGATTCCTTCTCCATCGCCAGCGCGACGGCGAGAAGCTCCCCATCGACCGGATGCCGTTGGTTCAGATGCCAGCCGGTACATCGGATGTTCTTCCCCCAGGTTTGGCTGTCGACCATACTGGTTCTCTCAACGCCTTGAGCTTGGCGAAGGCCATTTCGATCGGGTTGAGATCGGGGCTGTAGGGTCGCAGGAAGAGCAGCCATGCGCCTCTTGCCCGGATGGCTGCCTCGGCGGCCGGACTCTTGTGGGCTGCGACATTGTCGAGAATGACGACATCGCCCTTTGCCAGCGTCGGATTCTAGTCCCTTTCTTGATCTTTAGGTTCGCCAGACCATACGAGAGAATACGAAGGAAATGGATTGGCGAACAGCCGCTAACATATTGTTTTTGTATAGAAAATAGTGACCCTCCGGGCCTACCATTGTCGTTATTTATCAATGCTTTATAGGGTGGTTCGCCACGAGGTTCGCCAAGCATCGGCTTGCGCGTTACGACGCGTACGACTCGATCCATCCCCTGCACAGCCAGCCGAACCTGCGATGCCTCTCGCGAATAAAGCTCTGCATGATCGATATCGTCATGACCGAGCACGTCCATAAGCTGCCTAGTCGAGGCCTCGGCTTCGGCGAGATCCGTTCATGCCGCACGAATTCGAAAAGTCTGGCAGAAGAATTGACGGAGATCAAAGCGCGATGCGGGCATACAATGCAAACTTTATCTTTTGTTAATGTCCGATGACGGAGGGAACAGCCAATGGGCAAACGCCTCCTCCAAGTGATCGCTGCCATTGCGGTCGTCTTCGTTGCGGCGCAACTCGTTCGTCCCGACCGCACGAATCCGCCGACTGACGTTAGCCGCACCGTTCAGGCGCATGCCGGGATAACCAGCGAGCTCGTGGCTGTTCTGGATCGCTCGTGCGGCGATTGTCATTCAAACGCGACCGTGTGGCCGTGGTACTCGAACATCGTCCCCTTCTCCTGGCTTATGGCGTACGGCGTCAACGAAGGGCGAAAGGCGGTCAACTTCTCAGAATGGGCCGGATACTCGCCGGAGCAACAACGGAAGCTGCTGGCCGAGTCTTGCCACGATGCAACGTCGGGCAAGATGCCCGGCTCGTATACCGCACTGCGTCCCGAGACTCGGCTCTCGTATCAGGACATCGATACGATCTGTGTGGCCGCGCAGAAAGCGGAAGTGGATGCGGGCCATGTGCAGTGAAGCGATGCAATCAGCCTTTCCGCGGCTCAGCAGCGTTCGCACAGGATCGCAGCCCTGTCGGTGGGACATCTTCGCTCTGGCATGGTTCGCCTTCAATTCGACCGTTGTGAGTTGGCGACGGGACGCATCTGCTGGCGGTCGCCACCGCGTGATAGATCGCCACGTTCCCTTTCCGCGCCTATCCAGCTCGCGAAGGGCCGTAGCAATCGCGAGCACTGAGCACGCGGGAGCGCTCGGCACCTCGGGCTGTTTGTAGTTCCTTCTTGGCCGTGACACGTATGAGATGGAGGACGAGCTATGAGTTACCTTGAATTGAGCGCGCACTTCACGGTCCGCCCGGGCTGCCTCGACGGATTCAATAAGCAAGCGGCCGAGTTGATTCGGATCACACGGGAAAAGGACACAGGAACACTCCGCTACGACTGGTTCCTCAGTAGCGATGGCACCGAGTGCGAGGTTCGTGAGACGTACACCGGCCCGGAAGCCTTGATCGAGCACAACAGGCATATCCTGCAAGCTCGTACCAAGTTATTCAACGAGTATGCCGACAATCACTTCATGATTTTCTACTCAGAACCTTCGCAATCGCTGCTCGATTTGCTGAAGGCTCACCAAGTCGGATTTAAGTGATTCTCCTTCGTTCGAGGTTTGGAGTCTACGCCGTCCCGCATTCCTGGAACGGACCACGACGTCAAGCACGCGTTGTAAGCCGGATTGGGAGGCGCCGATGACTCCAACAAATCTTGAAGCCAAGGTTTCCGACTTCCTTACGCAAAGGCGGATCGCCGTTGCAGGCGTGTCGCGCAACAACAGCCATCATCCGGCCGGCAACCTTATCTATCGGCGGTTGAAGAAGACGGGGCATGAGGTCTTCGCGGTAAACCCGAACTTGCAGACCTTCGATGGCGATCCCTGCTTCCGCGACCTGCGATCGATTCCAGGTGGGGTTGATGGAGTCGTGATCGTCACGCGACCTGAAATCACCGAGAGCATCGTGCACGACTGTTCGGTTGCCGGGATCCGCCGCGTTTGGATGCATCAATCCCTTGCGAAGGGATCGAGTGTCTCGCCGCAGGCAGTCGAATTCTGCCGTCGACACGATATCAGCGTGATCGAGGGCGCCTGTCCAATGATGTACGGCGATGGCGTCGACTTTGGGCACACGTGCATGCGGCTGCTCATGAAACTGACCGGAAGGTTACCAAAATGAATCGCCGGCAGGTCGCGTGGATTATCATCCTAGTCGTCGACGTCGCATATATCGCATGGGGCGCGGGGGCCGCAGTGTCTCCCGAACATCTTCTAGGTCCAGCTGGCAAAGGGATTCTGCCGGCGGCCTATGAGGGCTACTCCGGCGGGTCTTGGTTGGAGCTTACGGGCACTTCCCCCATGATCGCGGGCTACATAACAGTGCTGTACCGGATGTATGGCATCTATTGCGTCCTGTTCGGACTTCTGGCCAGCGCCATCGCCGTAACGGCGTTCCGCCGGGGTGAGCCTTGGGCATGGTGGGCGTTGTTCATCGGAAACACGATCGCATTTGGGTCGGCGATAACGATGGATAAGATTGTGAATGCCATCGGCCCCTTCGAGCTAACGGAATACCTCGGCCTCGCACTCGTCTGGGGAGCGCTCGCCATAACACCTCCATTTCGTGCAGCATCAGCTGGGCCCGTTTGATCGGCGAGCTAAGCCAGCTTCTGCAAGGAGATCCGGGTGCCGATGCGGTGACATTCGGGACGCGCGAGGATCCCGTTCCTGGCACATCTCGACATGGTATGTCAGGATGGAGACGGCGGCCCGTGCAGCGCGACAATCTGGGAGAGAGGCTCACCTTGATTGCCGCGCCGCAGCAATCCGGACGCAAGGGCAAGTCAACGGCGCTTTCGGGCTTCGAACCTTGCGGAGTTTGACCGGGTGTTACGTCAGGTCCGTATGATCGACGGTGTGTCGAACAGCGAGACGAGCCTGTTGCTGAGCAGCGTATGAGGGGAGCATGTGACAAGCTGGCGGAGACCGGCTTCCGGCGGTGCGTCAAGGACATGCTCAATGGCTTCCAAGCGGAAGGAAACTGCACAGCAGCGCTGATCACGGCGACGGCGCCAGCAGCCGGCACATCCCAGACCCGAACAGTCCGGCAAGATCGGCACCGATTTTCCATGCTCACCGGTAGAAACAGCGGAAAGGTAGGTCGAGCAGCCATGTGCAAGGAGGCCAAGAAGGTTGTCGTTTTGAAATCCGCAGGATTCCCGCAACACGGTCTTCTGGCGGACGAAGGCCGCAGCCATCGGGTTCCGCGAAATGGTTCCGAACCAAACTGGAGAATGCAGCGCCCGCAACGCCTTCAACGAAGCAGGAGAGTGATTTGCGGAATGGTAGAGTGGCAGGATTTGAACCTGCGCCCCCCAGACCGAGCCGTCCTGGTATCTGCTTTCCAAGGACGACCAGCTTGTGCCGCCGGCGGTGGCCCGCATGATGGCGCAACGCGCGAAGGCCGCCACCGTCGAGGTACCGGGCAGCCACGCCACCTTCGTCGCGCGTCCAGCCGCTGCCGCGAAGATCATCGAGCAAGCCGCCGAAGCCGAGGCGAAGTGCGAAGGACGAGCTCGCTAACTCGAGTTGAGGATCTATTCTACGAAACAGCGAGAGGTGAGGCTTCTATCTTACGCTGAAGCCGCCATCGGCCATGAGGACCGCCCCATTGATGATTCCGGTCCTCCGAGGCGAGGTAACGAGCCGCAGCGGCGATTTCGGCAGGCCTGGCAAAGCGTCCGACGGGGATATCCCTTCTGGCCTTTTCTCCCTTTTCGCCTGACCAGCCGACAAGCGCCATCGGCGTCTCAACCACTGTCGGTGCGATCGCGTTGGCAGTGATGCCGAACTTGGCCCATTCAATGGCCATCACCTTTGTCAGGTTGATCAGCGCCGCCTTGCTGGCACCATAGGCGGCATGCTCCTCGATGGCGACGACGCCGGCTTGCGAGGAGATGTTGATGACGCGGCCGCGTCCTGAAGCCTTGAGATAGGGCAGGGCAGCAGCAGCGACGAGCCAAGGACCCCGAAGGTTGATCCGCATCGTCTTGTCCAAGACTTCGATATTTGGTTCCCCGGCGGGAAAACGTACCTAGCCCGGCATTGTTGACGAGAATGTCGATGCCCATCGCCGTACCAATTCGGTCGACGACAGAAGCGATGGCGCCAGTGTCTTCAAGATCGAGCACGAAGCCTTTGTGGTCACAAAGTTGATCGGCGCAAGCAAGCCGACCGCGATCCGTGCGATCGAGGCGCTGACCGAAGCCAATATTCTCGTGGAAACTACAGGAAAGAAGCGCGACCGCAGCTTCGCCTATCGCGCCTATCTTGAGTGCCTGCGAACCGGAACGGAATTGGACAGCGGCGGCTGATCGCTACCAATCGCGAAATCATGCCAAGCAAAGCCCACATCCTAGGACCTTGCATGAAGCCCCATCCCGTGCCGCGTCCTTTGCTTAGGCGCGGAACCATAGGGAGCGATACGGGAAGATTTCCTATTTTGGCCCACGAAAAAGACAATGAAATCAGAGATGTGAATATGTCCTCCGGACCCCACCATTTGGTTGTCCAGTTTCGACGTTTTCGAACTCAGTATGATCTTCGTAGTTTGGAGGTTCGTCTCGGCGTTTGGTGAACCGTCGCTGTTGGGTTCAAAGTGGCCCTCGCGACGGTGTATGGACAGCAGGCCTGCCGCGTCCCCCAACTGGGATCACCCGCGCGTTCTTGCTCTCGAGTTCATCCAGATAATCGGCCCACCATTGCATCATCTTGACGCGCTCTTCCCAGTGCTCAGCCCGGGCGTAGGCGCGACGAACGTCGTTATTCTCAATGTGGGCGAGCTGCCGCTCTATGGCGTCCGGATGCCACTTGCCACATTCGTTTAGCAGAGTTGATGCCGTTGCTCGAAAACCATGCGCGGTAGCTTCTTCCTTGCCGTAGCCCATGCGGCGCAAGCGTGTTGTCGGAGATCGGACGCGAATCCGACCGAACACTGGGAAAGAGCAGGGATCCACCGCCGGAGATTTCTCTAAGCGAGGTCAGGACACTGACGGCCTGCCTTGAAAGGGGTACGCGGTGCGGCCGTCGCATTTTCATGCGTGCTTCAGGAATGATCCACACCGCGCTTTCGAAATCGAACTCTTCCCATTCTGCCGCGCGCAGCTCGCCGGGGCGGGGAAACAGCATTGCCATCAGCTTCAGGGCGGCTCTGGTTGTTGGCTGTCCGTCGAATGCATCGACCGCCCTCAGCAAACCTCCCAAGGCCTTAGGGTCGGTAATCGCGGCACGAGGCGTGACCTTCGGACTGATGAGTGCGCCCCTCAGGGCGATCGTCGGATCTCCCTCGGCGCGTGCGGTCGCGATTGCGTATCGAAACACGGTGCCGATGGTGGAGCGCAGTCGCCTAGCCGACTCGTATCGACCGCGAACTTCGACGCGACGAAGGGCGGTAAGGATGGTGGCCGGATCGATCTCCCGAATGCACTTGTCGCCGATTGTCGGATAGGCGAAGTCGAGGAGCCATTTGACCTTGCTGATCGTCCGGTCGGCACGTCCCTGCTTCTTCAGCTTCTCAACATATTCGTCCGCAATTGAGCGAAAGGAGTCCTTTGCCGAATCGACCTTTTGCAAGCGGCGTTCCTTTCCAGGGTCTATGCCAGCCAACAGGAGCCGTTTAGTGTCATCGCGCGCCTGACGCGCCTCGGCGAGGGAGACAAGGGGATAGCTGCCCAGCGCTAGCAGTTTCTGCTTGCCGTCAAAACGGTAGGCGAGCCTCCAGAGGCGAGAGCCCGTGGGCTGCACCCATAGCTGCAGCCCGCCCCCGTCTGATAATTTGACGAGCTTCGAAGCGCGGCGGGCGTTTCGGCATTTCACGTCGGAGAGGGCCATTTGTTAGGTCTCCCTTGGCTGTTTCGATACCATCAGGATGTCGAATACCAACGGAAATACCATCCCACTGCCTCTTTGGACCAAATGCGCCCGAAGCGCTCTCGACCCAGCTCAAATGCACCATTTGACCGAAAAAGATCAACAATTTCAGTGATTTGCAGAAGCTGCAACGTAGAAGCTTCGGCGAAAGGGAGTGTCGGGAGAAGAGGGGATGGTGCCCAGAGGCGGATTCGAACCACCGACACGCGGATTTTCAGTCCGCTGCTCTACCAACTGAGCTATCTGGGCCTGGACCGGCTTGCGGGATTCGCCCGCCGGTTTCACGAGAGAGCCGGATGGCGCCCCCTGAAAGCGCGTGGGTTATAGCATGGGTATTCGGCCTGTCCAGAGCAATTCCAGGAAAAGTGCGTTGCGGTTTCCGGTCTGGAATTGCGTAAAAACAATCACTTAGCCTAAGTGCTGATTTCGCACGGAAAGGAAATGGCAAATTGCCGCGCGCTCACCCCTCGTCCTTGGGCGAGGAGCCTTGTTTCGAGCCGTCCTCTTCTTCTTCCTCGCCGTCGCGGCCGGGGATGACGTAGGCGCCCTTCAGCCAGCGATTGAGGTCGATGTCCTTGCAGCGCGCCGAGCAGAACGGATAATGCTCACGCGCGGAAGGCTTGCCGCATTCGGGGCAGGGCCGCTTCGGTCGCAGCGGCGTCACCTTGTCGTCAAGACTCATGGGTCGTCCATCCTCATGGACGCGCGACGTACCAGTTCCGGTGCGCCTTGAAACCCTCGCCGGAAAGCAGCGCCACGCTTTCATAGAGCGGCAGGCCGACCACGTTGGTGTAGGAGCCGACCAGCTTGACGACGAAGGAGCCGGCCAACCCTTGCACGGCGTAGCCGCCGGCCTTGCCGCGCCATTCGCCCGACGCGATATAGGCGTCGATCTCCTCGCGCGGCAGCCGCTTGAAGCGAACCCTGGTCTCCACCAGCCGCTGCCTGAGCTTGCCGCCCGGCGTGATCAGGCAGATGCCGGAATAGACGCGGTGCGAGCGGCCGGAAAGCAGGCCGAGGCAGTTCACGGCGTCGTCGATCGTCTCGGCCTTGGGCAGGATGCGGCGCCCGACCGCCACCACCGTATCGGCGGCGAGGATGAAGGCCGGCGCATGATCTTCCTCGCTTTTCAACGAGGTGAGCGCCTTCTCGGCCTTCTCCTTGGCGAGCCGCTTTGCCAGCGAGCGCGGATGTTCGGCGCGCAGCGGCGTCTCGTCGACATCGGCGGGCAAAATGCGATCCGGCTCGATGCCGGCCTGCTGCAACAACTCGATGCGACGCGGCGAACCCGAGGCAAGCACGAGCTTCTGCAGGATGCTCATCGCCGTTCGCGCCAGACTGTTACTTGAAACGATAGGTGATGCGGCCCTTGGTCAGGTCATAAGGCGTCATCTCGACCAGGACCTTGTCGCCGGTCAGCACGCGGATGCGGTTCTTGCGCATGCGGCCGGCCGTGTGAGCGATGATCTCATGTTCGTTTTCGAGCTTCACCCTAAACATCGCGTTGGGCAGCAGTTCCGTGACCACACCTGGAAACTCGAGGACTTCTTCCTTCGGCATTCGATACCTTTGCTTGGATGGCGGTTCCGGCGCCTAGAGCATGATGACGAAAAGTGTCAAGCGGTTTTCGGACGACATCATGCTCTACTTCTTTGATCCGGAGTCGGATGATTTCCGGCCGAACAGACCGGAAATCATCCGACTCCGGCCGGAATTTGCGGCGGAACCTATATGATAATCGCCCGCTTGTGAACATGCTTAGAACCTTTCCGGCCTGGATAGAATCGGCACCTTCGGCAGAACGGCTCAATCCAGGCCGGAAAGGCTCCTGATCGGCGCCGCGTTTTCACTCCGGCGGCGCGAAACGCTTGGCAATACGCGCCTTCAACCGCTCGCGCACATCGCGGTAGGCGGCCATGATATGCTCGCGCGTGCCGCCGGTGTCGGTCGGATCGGGCATCGGCCAGTATTCGACCTCGACGGCGAGCGAGCGGGTGAGCTCGAGCGCGGCGTGGTGCGCTTCCGGCGCCAGCGTCACGATCAGATCGAAATAGTCGTCCTCCAGCTCGTCGAGCGTTCTCGGCTGCCGCTCGCCGAGCGTCAGACCCTCTTCGGCAAGCACGGCGTCGACGAAGGGATCGCGCTCGCCGCTGCGCACGCCGGCCGAAGCGACGAAAGTGGTGGTCGGCAGGAACCGTCGCGCCAGCTGTTCTGCCATCGGCGAGCGCACGGCGTTCATGCCGCACACAAACAGGATCGAATGCGGAAGCGCGGCCACTAGAGCATGATCCCGAACCGGAGGTCAGCGAATGCCAAAAGTGGGAACCGGTTTTCGGAGAAGATCAGGCTCCGGCAAAAGAGCATGATCCCGAACCGGAGGTCAGCGAACGCAAAAAGTGGGAACCGGTTTTCGAAGAAGATCAGGCTCCAACAAAGAGTTAGATCAGGATGGCGATTCAACGAAACGTCATCCTGATCTAGCCCCGCCAGTGCAGCACGCAGACCAGCGTGAACAGCCGGCGCGCCGTGTCGAAGTCGATCTCGATCTTGCCGGCAAGCCGGTCCATCAGCGTCTGCGATCCTTCGTTGTGCAGGCCGCGCCGACCCATGTCGATCGCCTCGATATGGCTGGGCGTCGAGGAGCGGATGGCCTCGTAGTAGCTTTCGCAAATCAGATAGTAGTCCTTGACGATGCGCCTCAGCGGCGTCAGCGACAGGATGTGGGTGACCACGTCGGCGCCATTCTCGCGGCTGACGGCGAACACCAGGCGCTGCTCGGCCAGCGACAGCTTCAGCCTGTACGGGCCGGCGCCATCGTCATTGACCGGCCGAAAACTGTTTTCCTCGATGAGGTCGAAGATCGCCACCGCGCGCTCGTGCTCGACATCGGGCGTCGAACGGCCGATCGTGTCGTCGAGCTCGACGTCGATCAGCCTGTCGCGGTTCTGGTGGTGGCCGGACATCGCTACATGTTCAGCCGGATCGCCACGGAGCGTGCGTGCGCGTCGAGCCCTTCCGCCCTGGCAAGCGCGATCGCCGCCGGCGCCAATGCCTTGAGCTGTTCCGGCCCGAGCTTCAGGATCGACGTGCGCTTGACGAAATCAAGCACGGACAGGCCCGAGGAGAAGCGCGCCGAGCGCGCCGTCGGCAAGACGTGGTTGGAGCCGCCCACATAGTCGCCGATGACTTCCGGCGTGTGGCGGCCGACAAACACGGCGCCGGCATTGCGCATTTTGGCGAGAAAGCTTTCGGCGTCGTCGAAGGCGAGCTCGACATGCTCGGCCGCGATCCGGTCGACCAGCGGCAGCGAGGCTTCGATGCTCGGCACCAGAATGACGGCGCCGAAATCGCGCCAGCTCGCGGCGGCCGTCTCGGCGCGCGGCAGGGTCTTGAGCTGGCGCTCGACCGCTTGTTCCACCGCCTTGCCGAACTCGGGGCTCCCGGTGATCAGGATCGACTGCGCCGATGCGTCATGCTCTGCCTGGGCGAGAAGGTCGGCAGCGATCCAGTCCGGGTCGTTCTCGGCGTCGGCCACGACCAGCACTTCCGACGGCCCGGCGATCATGTCGATGCCGACGGTGCCGAACACCTGGCGCTTGGCCGCCGCGACATAGGCGTTGCCCGGGCCGACGATCTTGGCGACCGGCCTGATCGTCTCGGTGCCGTAGGCGAGCGCGGCGACGGCTTGAGCGCCGCCGACGCGGTAGATCTCCGACACGCCGGCGAGGTCGGCCGCCACCAGAACCAGCGGATTGATGACGCCGCCAGAGGCCGGCACCACGATCACGATGCGCTCGACGCCGGCGACTTTCGCCGGCACGGCATTCATCAGCACCGAACTTGGATAGCTCGCGGTGCCGCCCGGCACATAGAGGCCGACGGCCTCGATCGCAGTCCAGCGCGAGCCGAGCTCGACGCCGGCTGCGTCCGTGTAGCGGTCGTCCTTCGGCTTCTGCCGCTCGTGATGGGAGCGGATGCGGTCGCGCGCGAATTTGAGCGCTTCGACGGTGGCCGGGTCGGCCGCGGCATAGGCCCTGGCGATATCGTCCTTCGAAACGGCGATGCCGAGCTTGCCGAGATCGGCCTTGTCGAATTTCAGCGTGTAGTCGGTGAGAGCCTTGTCGCCCTCGGCGCGCACGCGCGCGATGATGTCGCGCACCACCGCCTCGACATCGGCCGACACTTCACGCTTGGTCGAAAGAAAGGCGGTGAAACGTTGGTCGAAATCGGCGTCCTGCTGGTTGAGCGTTATGGCCATGGCGCCTAGCTCCTGTGCACGGGACGCGACGCGGCTTCCCAGGAGCCGCCGACATCGGCGAGCCGCGCCTCGATGCACTCGACGTCGAGCATGATCGTGCCGCCTCCCGAAAACACCAGCTCGATGATACCGGCCGGCTTGCTGATCGCAACGAAGCTGATCGCCAGCAGCGAAAGCACCTCGGCCGGCTTGTCGCGCGCGATGCCGCTGGTCTTGGCGCCGAGCACGCGATCGAAATGCAGAACGCTCTGCCGCCGCTCATTGTGCTGGCGCAAGAAGCCGGGCTTCGCCTCCCAGACGAAACGGTTCATGGTCAGCACGAAGCGCTTGGCCGCCGGCAGGTATTCGAGGTCTGAGACCTTCATCACGGCGTCCTGGACATGGGCCGAGACGATGCTCAGGTCCTGGTCGTCGAGCGCGATGAGCTTGAGAGCGGCCATGCGGTATGCGCACCTGAAGGTTGATGGTTCAGCCCTCTGTTAGAACATGATCCCGAAAAGTGGAAACCGGTTTTCGGCAAAGGTCATGCCCAAACAGAGACTGGAGCGGGATTGAACCCGGTTAGATCGAGTCCAACCACGCTCTAGTGGGTCTTTCCGCTCTGCGCAACCGAGGCGCTTTGTCAGCCTGAAATCCGCTCGATCACCGCGCCGCAGCCGGAAAGCTTCTCCTCCAGCCGCTCGAAGCCGCGGTCGAGGTGGTAGACGCGGTTGACGGTGGTCTCGCCTTCGGCGGCAAGGCCGGCAATCACCAGCGAAACCGAGGCGCGCAGGTCGGTCGCC
This sequence comes from Mesorhizobium sp. M1E.F.Ca.ET.063.01.1.1, assembly GCF_003998155.1. Lineage (NCBI taxonomy): Bacteria > Pseudomonadati > Pseudomonadota > Alphaproteobacteria > Hyphomicrobiales > Phyllobacteriaceae > Mesorhizobium > Mesorhizobium sp. M1E.F.Ca.ET.063.01.1.1. The sequence goes on along the minus strand of NZ_RZSC01000011.1, from coordinate 15,308 downwards.
ATGACCGGCGCGCCCTTGAGCCTGGCGACGCCGTCGACGATCGCCGTCTGGCCGGAGAGCGTGATGTGGGCGCCAAGGCGGGCAAGCTCCTGCACGTGCATGAAGCGGTTCTCGAAGATCGTCTCGGTGATGCGAGACTTGCCCTTGGCCATCGTCATCAGCCCCATGAACTGCGCCTGCAGGTCGGTCGGGAAGGCCGGGAAGGGCGCCGTCGTCACGTCGACCGGCACAATGCCGGCGCCGTTGCGCTTGACGCGGATACCCTCGTTTGTGGGCGTGATCTCGGCGCCGGTCTCGACGAGAACGTCGAGCGCTGTCTGCAACAGGTCCGGCCGCGCGCCTTCCAGCATCACGTCGCCACCGGTCATCGCTACCGCCATGGCATAGGTGCCGGTCTCGATGCGGTCGGGGATGACGCGGATGCGGGCGCCGGACAGCGCCTCGACGCCCTCGATGGTGATGGTGGAGGTGCCTGCGCCATGGATCTTGGCGCCCATGGCGATCAGGCATTCGGCGAGGTTGACGATCTCCGGCTCGCGCGCGGCGTTTTCGAGCACCGTCTCGCCCTTGGCGAGCGAGGCCGCCATCATCAGCACATGGGTGGCGCCGACCGACACTTTCGGGAACACGTAGCGATTGCCGTGGAGACGGCCATTCTTCGTCTTGGCGATGACGTAGCCGTTGTCGACGTCGAGCTCTGCGTCCAGCGCCTGCAGGCCCTCGAGGAACAGGTCGACCGGACGCGTGCCGATGGCGCAGCCGCCTGGCAGCGACACCTTGGCCTCGCCCATACGGGCAAGCAGCGGCCCGATGACCCAGAAGGAGGCGCGCATCTTCGACACCAGCTCGTAGGGCGCGGTGGTGTCGACGATGTTGCGGGCGGAAAAATTGATGGTGCGCGAATAGCCTTTCTGCTGGCTCTCGCGCCGACCGTTGACGGAATAGTCGACGCCGTGATTGCCGAGGATGCGGATCAGTTGCTCGACATCGGCCAGATGCGGCACGTTCTCCAGCGTCAGCGTGTCGTCGGTGAGCAGCGAGGCGATCATCAGCGGCAGCGCCGCGTTCTTGGCGCCCGAGATCGGAATGGTACCGGCAAGCTTATTGCCGCCGACAATTCTGATGCGATCCATGAGAGAAACGTCCCCTCGGCCCGGACGGGCCGCTTTCAATCGGTTGAGTATGTCCGGCTCTAGACTATTGGCCGGCTTGGTTCAAGAAATAGGATTTCCCCAGCTGTGGACCAAGTGTGGTCGGCCACTGTGGCTGATTTGGGTTACTTTTTTTGCATTTTTCCAGCAGTTGGCAAGCCTTCCGGCAGCTCGTCGGCATCGCAGGCGCGCTTGTTAGCGTCGCCGGCGCGTCGGGAACGCGCTTGTGCCTTGCGTTTCTGCAGGTTGGCGCGCAACGCTTCGGCGAGCCGGTCCTTGCGCTCGCCGTCGCCCTTTTTCGCTGGATTTGCCTTGTCGTTCACGGGTCCGTCCCCGCCGGCGGATAGCCGGCTGTGCTTCAGGCATAGTTAAAATTGTGGCGCCGCCATGTCATGAAAGCCGCTTGGAAGCGGCTTTCACAGTTGCGGCAGTCAATACATATCACTCAAAATCGCGCAGCGGTTTTGGGACAGCGACATGCGTCGTTTTAAGGTTTTCTTGGCCTTGCGCTTGCCGGTTCGTTATGGCAGAAGCGCCGCCATCGCAGGCTGCGGTAGCTCAGTGGTAGAGCACTCCCTTGGTAAGGGAGAGGTCGAGAGTTCAATCCTCTCTCGCAGCACCAGCCTATCCCATTGAAATCGCAGCCAGGACCTGCGGCCGGCGTGCGGCGCTCTGCTTGGTGCACTGGACAGAGCCTTTTTCACGTCGACTTCAAAACATGCATATCGTCGAACTCCGCGAGCTTCGGATACGCGATCGTCGGGGCATGCGCGAGGCTGAGGACGCGTTCACGGTAGCGATCGAGGCACATCTGGCGCTCATTGTCGCCGATGCGCGCTGGTGCGTGCGCAAGGAAAGGCTCGATCACCGTGAAGCCGACGAAGTAGAGCATACCATGGTTGATCGGAAACAGAATTGCACCGATTGGTCCGTTCAGGCCGCGGCTGGAATAGATCGGCGGCGGTCCGCCGATCGTGACGGAACACATCGCGCGCTTTCCTGAGAGGACGCCGCGGTCATACCATTTGCCGCCACCATAGATGCGGCCCCCTGACGCGAACACTCGGTCGACCCAGCCCTTGAGGATCGCCGGCAGCCCGAACCACCAGAGCGGAAACTGCAGGATCAAGACGTCGCACCAGAAAAGCTTGTCCATCTCCGTCTGGATGTCTGGAGCAAATCCGTCGTGGGCAGCCGCATTCGCCTCCTCGACCTGCTGGCGATAGTAGTTCGGGTCGCGCACGGCCGTGAAGTTGCGGCGGTCCGATACCGGATTGAACCCCATGGCGTAGAGATCGGAGACGACCACTTCGTGCCCCGAAGCGGACAGAGCTTCTTGCGCTGTGCGGGTGAGGGCACCGTTGAAGCTCTTGGGCTCGGGATGTGCATGAACGACGAAGATGCGCACCGTGCTTTGTCACTCGGTTTCGATATTCATTTTCTGGATGTCGAAAGGACCCGCGCGGCGACGCAGTCGAGCGAGAAGACACCGGCACCGCGCGTCAGCACGAGCAACAGCAGCGAAGACCAGAGCAGGTGCTCAGCCCAGTTCTCAGGGTAGACGAAAATCTGGATGACTGAAACGACGCCGAGCAGCATCAGTGCAGCAAGCCTCGAGAACAGCCCGGAGAAGATCAGAACCGAGCCCGTGAGTTCGGCAGCGGTCGCCAATGGCGCCGCGATCGACGGGTCGATCAAGGGCAGATTGTATTCGTTGGCGAAGAGCTGCAGCGTGACCGGCCAGGATGCCAGCTTGCTTTGGGCGGACTGCCAGAATACATGCGCGACAGCGACGCGTGCGGCGAGCTGGACCAGCGAAAGCGGAATGTGTTCGGGCAGCTTGATGATACGCTTGTAGAGGCCGACAAAGCCGGCCGGGCTGGACAGGGATTGTTCCGATATTGCGGTCATGACCGTCTCCGTCAGTTTGAGGGGGAATTCGAGGCGACCCGCACGTCGGTGACGAGCCTGTCGCGGAACAGACGCACAAGGGCTGAAACCAGGTCGAAGGCCGGGTCGAGCGCCAAGGCACGGCCAGTGGCATGCTCAAGGCCCAAACCGTGCTTCAGCGAATGCCAGAAGGCGAAGCTCGCGCGGTCTAGCAGAAAAAGCCGCACGTAATTGCCCGATCGCCACAACGCCACGCGTTCGGGGCGCCTTATCCAGGTGACGTTTTCGTCGACCGCCGTCTTCTGTTGATGCGCCATCCATACCGACAGGATCGACCAGTGCGAGACGATCAGGCGCAGTGAGGGCTGGAGCAGGATATCCGGCGAGAGGCCGAGGTCGGTGTTGTCGTATTCTGCGAGGCTGCGGGCTGGCAGCGAAGCCGTATCGAGCGCCTCGGCGATGGCCCATTCGAGCCGCGCCGTTTCGGCGACGATCGGCATATCGGACAGCGTGTCGATCGTCTTGAGGAAACGCGGGAAGCCGGCGCCATAGCGCGCAAGGCGCGATTCAACCGGCGGACGGCGTCGAATGAACTCGCTCGCCACATAACGGAAGAACCGTTCGTCCACCAGGCGAACCGTGACCGGAAAGACCGCCATCAGCACTGCGGTGAGCGAACTGCGCGTGTTGTTCTGATAGATGCGCAGGCGGGCCAGTGGATCGGCCTTGCCGGCGGTCAGCATTTTCGCGGAGACCATTGGTTCGATGCCAAGCACCGAGCGCGCCATGGTGGTCTGCAGGTGTTCAAGCGGCAACATCGTATCTTCCCTCCATTGGCGTTAAAGAGTTCGCCATCACAGGTCCGGCCTTGGCGGCAGCAAATGCTGCAAGCACAGGCATGCTGGTCCTCACGTTTTCAAAAGGGGTAGGGGACGCGGGCCGGGGCTTGGTCGTCGCGGCCTGTCTCGCAGCCTGCTTGCGGCCGAACATGATCGAAGCGGTAAGCATGTCGGCCCACATCGCTTCGCCAAGCGGCACGTCGAGAACCGGAACGTCGGTGTCCCATTCGATTAGGGTGGGTCGCGGTCCGAGGCGCGTTATGGCGTGCTCATAGAGGGCCCAAACGACCGGCGGAACCCGCGAGCCATGGTCGTCGATGAGCACGGTGTCGGTCCCGACCTGATTGGTCGCATGGCCGGCGAGATGGATCTCGCCGATAGCGCCCGCAGGCAGCGCATCGATGAAAGTCTTTGCACCGTATTGCAAATTGTGCGCCGAGACATGGACGTTGTTGACGTCGAGCAGCAGGCCGCAGCCGGTCCGCGCCACGAGCTCGGCCAGGAACTCGGCCTCGTTCACCGAGGAGTCGGCAAAGGCGACATAGGCAGACAGATTTTCGATCAGCACCTGCCGCTTCAGCGTCTCCTGGACGGTATCGACGTTGCGCGCCACGATCGCCAGCGCCTCTTCGTCATAGCGCAGCGGCAGCAGATCGTTGAGGTAGGCGCCGTCAGCGACGCTCCAGGCCAGATGCTCGGAAACCAGATCGGGCTGGAAGCGCTCGCAGACCCTGCGCAGCCTTTCCAGATGGTCGAGGTCCAAGCCTCGCGCGCTGCCCAGCGACAGGCCGACGCCATGCACCGACAGCGGATAGATTTGGCGCAGCCGTTCAAGCGCCTCGACGCCGGCGCCGTCTCCCATGTAGTTCTCGGCATGAACCTCCAGCCAGCCGGCGGAAGGCCGTCGCGTCAGCATTTCGCTGATGTGAGGCGAGCGAAGACCGATGCCCGCCGATGCGGGGATCGCAAGGGGCTGAAACGCACGGGACATCGGTCTGCTCCATTCTAGAGGGTTGGCTCGAAGTCTGGATCGTTCAGGCTTTCGGCTTGTCGCTGCCGCCCGCGATCTTGGCGCAGCTGCCGGCGGGCACGTAGAGCCAGGAATCCGGCTGGTTGTCGGCGGTTGCGGTGCCGGCGCAGGAATGCGTCGCGGTCTGGCAGTCGTTCTGGCTCGCCTTGACCACGCCGTAGCACTTCTCGAAGGCGAAGCCGGGCTTGGCGGCAGGACCGCTGTAGGCCGCTGTCGCGGCAAGCGAGGTGGCGGCCGCGAGGGCCGATCCGATGAGGGTTTTGGTGTTGATCACAGGCTTGTCTCCTGGTTGGCGTTTCGAGAGAAAGACCGGCCTTGGGCCCGTCTGCAAATCAGTCTGTCCGATCGGCGTGCCGAGCTGAAATGCTGTCTCGGCATGGAATTGATACGCGGCCACTATGTTCTGGAGCGCGGCGCGGAAAGGCCCTCCGGCCGGGCACCGGAGGGCCTGGCGCCTGCATTCGGGAGTATGCGAAGCAGGCGCGGCTAGGCGGGGAGCGAGGCGCCTAGATGTATCGACTTTTGCAGTTTGTGGACGGACTTCCATCGATGCGGAGAGGATCAGCGGCAAGCCAGTCTGCTGCGCGCTGCCGCCCCGTGTCGCGCATGTCGGTCAGTTCGCCCAGTCGATCCAGGGCCGCAGGAGCAGCGGAGCTCCGGCACAGTATCGACTGTCGAATATGGTGTGAACCGGCACGCATTTGGTCACGCAATGGCTGGCTGGGAAGCCGCGATCCGGACACGGCGTGGTGAATACGCAAGGTCTGCCGGTGACGATCAGGCGATGGCGAGCTTCAGGTGATAAGACAGGCGGCGACTGCAAGACGTCGCCGTCGCCCCAATAGATATCGCCGTCGATCTCGACAGGCAGCGAGAGAAAGGGGATCGTGGCCGCCGCCACGATCGCGTTGATGGACAACTGGTCGCTTGTGAATACCTTCACCGCATCCGTGCGCGCGTTGACGGCCAGGACGCCAAGTTTCACCGGGCAGTCTTCGTCACGGATTTGCTCGAGGTCGATCGACTGTTCCAGGACGGATCGAAGCAGGCTGGCTCTGCCATCGGCGAAAATCGAGGCGTGGCTGACGCGCCGCCAGAAATTGGCGAGTGCCGTCCGCGCGCCGCGCCTGCCGCCGACGCTCAAGCCATAGGCAAAGACCGCCGCCTCCATCGCTGCAAAGCCCGACGCGGTGACGCTGCTGAAGCTGCAGCTCGGCTCGTCCAGCAGGCGATCGAGCACGCCCCACACGAAAGCGCCATGTGCATCGTTTGCCAGCACGATGTCGATCGTCCGGTCTCCTACATTAAGATCAGCCACTGATGTGATGGCTTGGTCTGTTCTCATTGCGGGCTGGGTAAGCATGGTTTGGTCTCCATCCCAAGATCGTCAACAAGGCGACTGGAGAGAGACTGCCGCATCTTCTTGTTCAGCCGAAATGCCAAGGTGGCATGAAGTCCATAGGCAGATTGCATTGGCTGTCGGTCTTCGCGCGCCACACTCTTCATCCGATCAGGCCAGGTTGCTTGCTTGGCACCGTTGCTGGAGCCGCGGCCTGGAACCAGGAGGATAATGATGAGAGCAAAACTCACCTGTATGGCGGTGCTTGCCATAAGTCTTGGCGCAAATCCGGCGTCCGCCGACCCCTTCAGCGATCTTGCTGCGTTGCCGACGTTCTACACCGACGCCGCGATGAAGACGATGAAACCTATGGCTGGGTTCAAGAAGGCTTGGTTCGCCCTGTCAAAGCATGACCGGGTCAAGATGACGAAAGCGTGCAACGACCCTGCGATGAGTAAGCCCCACGCTCAATTCTGCGCCAACGTGCTCGCTTTGGGCGGAGCCAATTAGCGGTGCTCGCCGAGCACCCTCGGAATGCAGAACCGGCATAACCTCCATTCGCAGACGGCATTGGCGAGTTGAGCGCCGGATGAAGCAAAGTCCGTCTCGGCAAGCGGGAACAATAGAGTTCCAAAATGCTGTCGGTCATCAGCGCAGTCGTCAAAGGGGTGATTGTACAACTCCAGAGAAGGATCTTACCATGAATATCAAAGCTATCTGCATCGGCGCATTTGCACTTTCCATGCTCAGCGGCGTTGCGTTCGCCGGCGCACTCGACGAGCCGTCCAACATGCAGCCCTTCTTCACCGATTCCCGCATGCAGACGATGAAGTCGAGTGCCGATTTCGCGGTCGCGTGGAAAGCCACGCCGAAGACCACGCAGGACGCGATGATGAAGGAATGCAACGACGCCGCCATGAGCAAGCCGCACGCTCAGTTCTGCGCCCAGCTTTTCGCCCTCGGCCACCACAGCTGATACTCCCAGACGGCGACCGACTACCGGACGCTTCGATGGCGGGTCTCTTGGCCCGCCATCTGTCATGACGAAACGCTATCGACTTTATAGCCCCACTGCATTGGCGTGATGGAATGCTTTGCGGCAGGGTTCGAGCCTGACTTTGCATCTCTGCAGTGGAGGGACGACCCGCATGGACATTCATCACATCCGCTACTTCCTGGCCGTGTGCGAGACACGAAACTTCACGCGCGCCGGCGAGAAGTGCAACGTCACCCAGCCGGCGCTGTCTCGGGCGATCCAACAGCTAGAGGATGAAGTCGGCGGCTTGCTATTTCGCCGCGAAAGAAACCTGACGCATCTGACGGATCTGGGTGCGCTTCTTCGGCCACGGTTTCAGCAGATCCTCGACGAAGTGACCGGCGTTCGGCAGGAGGCATCGAGGTTCCTGTGCCTGGAAAACGCCAACCTCAAGGTCGGGGTCATGTGCACCATCGGTCCGCGCCGGTTCACCGGCCTGTTGGCGGACTTCAACAGGCGCCAGCAGGGCATTCAGCTGCAGCTGGTGGAAGGCGTGCCTGCCTCTTTATCGCAACTGCTGGAAGCGGGTGAAATCGATGTTGCCATCATGGCGTCCAGCAACAGTTTTCCGGAGCGGTTCGACGTCACGCCGCTCTATCGTGAGCGGTTCGTTCTTGCCTTCCCCAACGGCCATCGCCTGGCCCGCAACGACAATGTCGCCATCTCCGAGCTCGACGGCGAGAACTATCTCAGGCGGCTGAATTGCGAGTATCGTGATCACCTCGCCGGCCTTTGCAACGATCGCGGCGTCAAGCTCAGAATCTCCTACGCCAGCGAGCGCGAAGACTGGATTCAGAACATGGTTTCCGGCGGGCTCGGGATTTGTTTCATCCCGGAATTCAGTGCCGTTATCCCGGGTCTGCAAATCAGGCCTGTCATCGATCCCGAAGTCTGGCGGGAGGTCTCGCTGGTCGTCGTGGCGGGCCGCCGGTTCTCGCCGGCGACGTCGACCTTCGTGAACAGCGTCAAGGCGCACAGCTGGCCGGAAAGCGGCATAGATCTGTCGGTCAGGAAGACCGCTGCTTAGCAAATGGAAGTGAAGGCCAAACGCCGCGATAAATGTCGTGGTGGGATGGCTGCTTTTGGTACGGTCATTCACGATAGTTTTCAGGTATCGATTCAAGAGCCAGTCAGCATTTCTCTTTCATCGAGGCTGCCGTCACTCTCTTTTCATGCCCCGCTTCCGCGATTGGGCACCGACAAAGGAGAAATTAGACATGGCTTCCAAGACTATTGCATTGCGTCTGCCGCTGGAGGCGGCGCTGACACTCGGACTTCTCACCGCAACCGCTGCGTTTTCTGCAGCCCCGGCGTTCGCTGGCGACTGCCCCGCCGGCCAGGCAGCTACGACCGACATTCAGGAACATCCCAGCAAGCCGGTCGGCGTGACTGACACTGTCCTTTCCGCAATCGATCTCAGCTCGAAGGGCGAAGCCTGGAAAGGCAACATGCTGCGTCTGCGCAAGCTCGTCGTTCAGCCGGGCGGCGTGGTGCCGTGGCATGAGCACACGGTTCGTCCCGCCAACATCATCGTCGTCGAAGGCTCGATCACGGAATACGCCAGCACCTGCAAGGTCGGCATCGAACATGCGGCCGGCGACGTGACGGCCGAGTTCGGCCAGCTCGCCCACTGGTGGAAGAACAACGGCAAGGTTCCCGCGGTGCTCTATTCCGCCGACATCCTGCCACCTGCGATGCACAACGATCACATGATGTGATCCTCGCCTGGGGCGAACTCTTCCCGACTGCAATCGAAAGCGCGTCCTCGGGCGATCGCCTGGGGACGTGACGCAACGGAGTGCTGCCATGACGACAACCGAACACACCGAACCGACAAGGCTGCGCATGGCAGCCGCAGACGGCTGGCGTTTCGGCATCATCGCGGTGATCGCATTTTTGACGCTTGTCGACCTCTTCGCCACCCAGGCCATTCTGCCTTCACTGGTGATCAGGTTCGGCGTCAGCCGCGCGACCATGGGATTTGCCGTCAACGCCAGCACGTTCGGCATGGCGCTCGCCGGCATCGCAGTCGCGCTTTTCGGGCAAGGGCTCGATCGCCGCAACGGCATTTGGATGAGCCTTGTGGCATTGGCTGTCCCGACGACACTGTTGTCGCAGACCGACAGCATCGTCGTCTTCGCCCTGCTGCGCGTGGCGCAAGGCCTTTGCATGTCGACTGCCTTCACGCTGACGATGGCTTATCTGGCCGAACATTTCTCGTCACGGCAAGCAACAGGCGCGCTCGCCGCCTATGTGACCGGCAATGTCGCGAGCAACTTCTTCGGGCGGCTTATGTCCGCCGCTGTCGCCGACACGTTCGGCATCTCCACGAATTTCCTCACATTCGCCGCCCTCAACCTGATCGGCGCGGCGCTTGTCTGGGCGACGCTGCAAAAGACTTCCGGAATGATGCGCGCGAGCGCCGACGGCGGCCATTCACGCAGTGCCTGGAAAGGCCTTTTGGCAAACGCCGAGCTGCGCGCCTGCTTCGGTATCGGTTTCCTCATTCTGTTCGTCTTCATCGGCACCTTTACCTATGTGAACTTCCAGTTGGTTGCGGCGCCCCTGTCATTGACCCCGATGGCGCTGGGCGCGGTTTATTTCGTCTTCCTGCCGTCAATGCTGACCACTCCGCTTGCCGGGCGTGTGGCCTCGGGTCTCGGCCCGAGGGTAGGGGTTGGCGCAACGCTTGCGCTGGCGATTGCCGGTCTGCTTCTGCTGCTCACACCCAGTCTTCCCATTGTCCTCGCCGGGATGGCGCTGGCTGCCAGCGGCACCTTCCTGGCGCAGGCGATCGCAACGGGACATGTCAGTCGGACCGCGTCGCGCGACCGCGCCGCCGCAAGCGGGATCTATCTGGCCTCCTACTATGCGGGAGGGCTCGCCGGCAGCTTCGTCATCGGACAGATCTACGACCGGGTCGGCTGGACGGCCTGCGTGGCCGCGCTGGCCGCAGTCCTTGTGGCTGCGATTGCGGTCGCGCGGGCGCTGAAGACACCAACAACATGACGATCGGGAAGCGATCGGCCGTGAGGCCATCCGCCTCTGGTGAGATCGCGCAAGAATTTCAATGCACTAGCCAAACACTGAAACCCAACGGAGACTGAGATGACTACCCACCTGAAAACCCTGATCACCGGTGCCGCCATGCTGTTGACGGTCGTCCTCCCTGCGGCCGCCTCGGACGGCGTCGTCGCGGTGAAGAGCGACTATTCCGTCGCCGAGACCGTCGCCCGCATCAAGAAGGACGTCCTCAAGAAGGGCCTCATGTTCTTCGGCGTGATCGACCAGGCAAAGCTCGGCAACAAAGCCGGCAACGATGTCAGGCCGTCACGGCTCGTGATGTTCGGCAATCCGGCGCTCGGCACGACGTTCATCACCTCAAATCCGGAGGCCGGCCTGGACTGGCCGGTGCGCGTGCTGGTGTACCAGACCGGAGACGGCGCGGTTTACGCCGCCTATAGCGACTTCGACTGGATTGCGAAGCGGCATGGCATTACTGACCGGCAGGCGCAGTTCAAGATGGCGACCGAGGTGATCCAGTCCGTCACGTCGTCCATCAGGAAGAACTGACCGGGGCGAGGCGCCCAAAATGCTTCGGCACTTCGAGTCTGTCAGTCTTGCACAGCCAGGTCACTCGGCGGCGGACAACGCCTTTGCCCGCTCGCCGAACCATTTCTTCTGCGTGGCTTCGCGGACCAGGGCGCCGACCGCCGGCGAATGCCTGCGGCCGCGCACCGTGACGAGATTGACGTCGCGCCAGAATTCCGGCTCGGTGATCGGCAATGCCGCTACGCCCGGGTGCTTGGCGGTGTGCTCTGGCATGAAACCGAAACCGAGCCCGGCCGCGATCATGGCAAGTGTCCAGTCGTCGCGATCGCTCCAGTAGACGGGGCTTACGGTGACACCCTGCTTGGCGAGAATGGCATCCGCGTAGCCGGCAAATTCGCAGTTGTTGCGATGAATGTAGCTTTCATTGCTCATGTCCTTCACCCGCACGACCCGCTGGTTCGCCAGCCGGTGAGCCAGGTGAACCGCCATCACCATCTGCTCGCGAAACAGCGGAAGGGAGTGAACCTCCTCGTCGGGAACGTCCGACGGCAATGCATAGATGGCGGCCTCGAGATCGCCTTCGAGCAATCTCTTTCGAAGGTTCTCGGCGTCTGAATCGCAAAGGTGAAGCTCCACGCCGGGGTGATGCCCACGGACGGCCGCGATCAGCTCGATGATCTCGTCCGGAGCGATCGTGCTCATGATGCCAAGTCTGAGCGGCATCCTTTTCAGGTTCACATACTGCTCGGCGATCTGCTTTGCCTGGCGGGAGTTCTCGAAGACGCCCTCGAGATACGTCTCCACCATGCGGCCGAGCTCGGTGAGGTGAGTGAAGCGGCGCTCGCGGTGGAAGAGCGGCCCGCCGAATTCATCTTCCAGCAGCTTGATCGCGCGCGAGAGCGCCGGCTGCGTGACGTTGCACTGCTCGGCCGCCCTGGTGAAATTCAGCTCCTTGGCAACGGCCAAGAAATATCTGACCTGGCTGATCTCCACTGCACGCTTCCCCTGGGTCGGTGCATGCCGCACGACCCGCGTTGCCGGGCGATCTTACTAGCTGCCCCTAGGTCAAACAACCCGGCCTGCGGGCTGCATCGCGAACGCACCGATCAGACCGTCAGCTATCGAATCCATGTCTCAACGGCATTTCCGCGTCTTCGCGCTGCTCGCCATACTTGATCGGAATTTCGGACCTGGGCGCACGCAAGCCCGTTGCTCGCAGCCATTTGCTCGTCAATTCGGCCGCGACTTCAACAAAAGGAAATGACGATGCTCAGAGGAAAGACGGCGCTGATAACAGGCTCGACCAGCGGCATCGGCCAAGGCATCGCCGAGGCCTTCGCCGCCAAGGGCTGCAACATCGTTCTGAACGGTTTCGGTGATGCCGCCGAGATCGAGCTGCTCCGGTCGAGGCTCGCTGCCGTCCACGGGGTGACCGTCCGCTACGACAATGCCGACATGAGCAAGGGTGGCGCGATCACCGCGATGATGGACAAGGCCATTGATGAATTTGGCGCGGTCGACATCCTGGTCAACAACGCCGGCATTCAGCACGTGGCGCCGATCGACGATTTCCCGATCGAGAAGTGGGAAGCTGTCGTGGCGATCGACCTCATGTCGTCGTTCTACACGATCCGGCGTGCCTTGCAGGCGATGAAGGCGCGCAAATGGGGCCGCATCATCAACGTCGCGTCCGCCCACGCTCTCGTCGCCTCGCCATACAAATCAGCCTATGTCGCCGCCAAGCATGGCGTGGCCGGTCTGACCAAGACCGTCGCGCTCGAGGTCGCCGAACAGGGCATCACCGTCAACGCCGTTTGCCCCGGCTACGTGCTTACCCCGCTGGTCGAAAAGCAGATCCCGGACACGGCCAAGGCCCGCGGGATCACGGAACAGCAGGTGATCAAGGATGTGCTGCTGGCCGCCCAGCCGACCAAGCAGTTCGTGACGGTCGAGCAGGTTGCCGCGCTCTGCCTTTTCCTGGCCTCGGACGACGCGGCCTCGATCACCGGCGCCATCATGCCGATCGAAGGCGGCTGGACCGCTCATTGAATCCGGCAAGCAGGAGTGAAAGGGCCATGAACAAGCTCACCCGAAATCCCTCGCTGTCGGAACCCGTGCCGGGGGCTGGCCCTGTGGCCGATAGTTCGATCAAGCGCCAGACCGTGTTGGTGCTGCAGGGGGGCGGTGCCCTCGGCGCCTATCAGGCCGGCGTCTACCAGGCGCTTTCCGAAGGCGGGATCGAGCCGGACTGGGTCATAGGCACCTCGATCGGCGCCATCAACGCCGCATTGATTGCGGGAAACGAGCCGGGCAATCGGCTGACCAGACTCCATGAATTCTGGGACGGCATCACTCGAAGCAGCCCACTCGACGAGTTTTTCCGCATGATGGTCCCGAGCAACATCTTCGCCAATATGGGCACGGTGATGCGCGGGATACCCGGCTTCTTCGAGCCGAACCCGAGCGCCATGTTCGGGGTGAATCGCGAAGTCGGCGTGGAGAATGCCTCCTACTACACCACCGACCCGCTCAAGAGGACACTGAACGATCTGATCGACTTCGAGTGTTTGAACCGGAAACAGACGCGGCTGACGGTCGGCGCCGTCAACGTCAACACCAGCGAACTCAGATACTTCGACAGCAGCCAGATGCCGCTGTCGGCGGCCCACATCATGGCGTCGGGCGCCTTGCCGCCGGCCTTCCCGGCCGTGTGCATCGATGGCGAACCCTACTGGGACGGCGGGGTCTATTCCAACACTCCGATAGAGGTCGTGCTCGACGCGCGGCCGCGGCGCGATGCTTTGATCTTCGCGGTCAATATGTGGCAGCCGCGGGGCTCCGAGCCAAAATCGATCTGGCAGGTCATGGGGCGACAGAAGGATCTCCAATACGCCAGCCGTGGCAGAAGCCACGTCGCCCGCCAGGAGCAATTGCATCGGCTCAGGCACGTCGTGCGCGAGATGGGGAAACTGGTGCCGGAGGAGCGGCGCGACGATCCGATGTTCAAGGAACTCGCCTCCTATGGCTGCCCGTCGGTCATGCACCTCGTTCGGCTGCTTTCGCCGCGCCTAGACGGCGAGGACCATACCAAGGACATCGACTTCACCCGCTCGGGCATTCGCACTCGCTGGCAGGCGGGATACGAGCATGGGCAGCGCGTCCTCTCGGAAAAGCCGTGGGAGTGCGAAGTCGACATGCTGCAAGGCATCGTCATCCACGAATCCCAAGAGTGAACGGTTCCGGAGAAGGAACGGAGAATTCCGATGCAGATCATAACTCCGGGCATGCGGCTCATTCCGGAAGCGGTGCTCGCCAATAACGCAGCGCTTTTCCGCACGATCCCTGAGACGCCCTCGCACCGGGACAAATCGCTGCACCGCGTGGTCATCGTCGGTGGCGGCGCCGGAGGGCTGGAACTGGCGACCCGTCTTGGTCGCAGGTTCGGCCAAAGACGGCTTTCGGTCACGCTGGTCGACCGCAGTCGCACCCATATCTGGAAGCCGCTGCTGCATGAGGTGGCGTCCGGCGCGCTGAGCGCATCGCACGACGCGGTCGAATACATCGCCCATGCCAGCCGCAACCACTATCGATACCGTATCGGCGAGGTCGTCGGCATCGACCGTGCGAAGCGCCAGATCTTCGTGGCGCCCAGCTTCGATGACAACGGCAGGCAGATCATACCGCCACGGGTGCTGGGCTACGACACGCTGGTCATGGCCGTCGGCAGCGTCAGCAACGATTTCGGCATGCCGGGCGCGGCTCGCCACGCCATCTCGCTCGACACGGCGGAGCAGGCCACCCGTTTCAACAAGCGCATGATAGACGCATGTCTGCGGGCCAATGCTCAATACGAGCAGCTTTCGCCTGGACAGCTTCACTGCGTCATCGTCGGCGCCGGAGCCACTGGCGTAGAGCTGGCCGCGGAATTGCACAAATCGATGCGGGAAATTGCCTCGCACAATCTCGACAATATCGATTTCGAGAGGCTGATCCGCATCACCATCGTCGAGGCCGGACCGCGCATCCTGCCCGCCCTTCCGGAGCATATGGCCCACGCTTCGGCGCGCCTGCTCATCAAGCTGGGTGTGCAGATCCGATGCGGTATCAGAGTCACCGAAGTCACGGAAGACGGCATCCGGCTTGGCGAAAAACTGTTCCTGCCGGCCGAGCTCGTGGTCTGGGCAGCTGGGATCAAGGCGCCGGATTTTCTGAAAGACCTCGATGGTCTCGAAACCGACCGCATCAACCGCCTGATCGTCGACGAAACCTTGCGGACGGTCGGCGATGAGAATGTATTCGCGATTGGCGACTGCGCGAACTGCGTGCTGCCGGGCGAAGACAGCGCCTTGCCGTCGCGTGCTCAGACAGCCCATCAGCAGGCCGACCACATGGCGAAGGTGGTTGCAGCACGTCTCGCGGGGCAGGCTGTGCCGGCCTATCGCTACCGCGACTATGGTTCCCTCGTATCGCT
>NZ_RZSC01000119.1:0-11715 GCF_003998155.1 Mesorhizobium sp. M1E.F.Ca.ET.063.01.1.1 | reverse complement strand
CTGATGGCCGAGCGCTATGTCAGCGACGGCATGATCCCGGAGGCCGATGACGTTGGACGGCTGACCAGTATTTTGGGCCGCCCCCTGCACACCTATCGCGACTTTGCGGCCGGGATCGCGAGCGCGGCCTAAAGGCCGCGCCACGCGATCGCGAGCCGCAGCGTCGAGCAGCCAGTCGACGAAAAGCGCGGCGTCGAATGGTGCCCTTGCCACTGCCCGAAAGCGGACACCACGCGGTACCAAGCTGACGGTCGTGCTCGCGCCTTCCCGGACTTTCGCGGCACTTCCCGAAGGCGGTCGCTCACGTTTTTCGACCGGAGGCGGCTCGGGACAAGAATTGCCGATGCTCGGAAGCGCGACGGAGAGGAGGCACCGGCGGCAGTCATGCCGCCGGCGCCCTGTGGCTTACTCTGCGGTCGCCGCTTTCTCGATGAGGTCAGCCACCTTGTCGGGACGAGAAACCATCACGACGTGGGAGGCGCCGCCGATGACGACCGTTCCCTTCGAGTGCGCCCGCTCGGCCATCCAGCCCAAGGCTTTTGGCGGGATGTTCTTGTCTGCATCGCCATAGACGAACCACGACGGCAAAGCCTTCCAGGCCGGCTCTCCCGCCTTTTCGGTCAGCGCCGCTTCCGTTATTGGACGCTGGCCTGCGGCCATCAGCGCGGCTTGTTCGGCAGGAACGTCCTGGGCGAACTGGCCGTGGAACTTGGCCTGGTCGATATAGAGGTCGACATTGCCGTCCGCGAGCTTGACCGGGGCCGCAAGCGCTTGGCCGAGCGTGCCGCCGGGGAACTTGCCGGCCAGATCGGCCGCCGATTCACCGGCGTCGGGAGCGAAGGCGGCCACATAAACCAGCGACTTCACATTCTCGGCGCCATTGGCCGCAGTCGAGATCACCGCGCCGCCATAGGAGTGGCCGACAAGAACGACCGGCCCTCCGATGTTCTCAACCACGCGCGACACATAGTCGGCATCCGACTTCACGCTGCGCAGCGGATTGGCGATGGCGACGACGGGATAGCCGTCCTTGAGCAGAAGATCGGCAACGCCGTTCCAACTCGATGAATCGGCGAAGGCGCCGTGAACCAGAACGATTGTCGGCTTGTTGTCTTCGGCAGCGATAAGCGGGCCGGTTGCGGTGGAGGCTGCCGCCAGGGCAGCCAATGCGATGATCGAATTACGCATGGTTTATCTCCTTGGATTGATAGTGGTGGTCGTCTCCCCCAACCGCCTGAAGGCAAGCGGCTGAGGGAGCTGTGTTTTCACGGATGAGGATCAGGCCTTGACGAATTCGAGCACGTCGGCGTTGAAGCGGTCCGCCTCGAGCTGAGCGAGCCCGTGCGAGCTGCCCTCATAGACCTTGTAGGTGGAGCCTTTGACGAGCTTGGAAGCCTTGTCGCCTGAGGCTGCGATCGGAACGATCTGGTCGTCGCCGCCGTGGATGATCAGCGTCGGCCTGTCGATCTTCTTTAGATCCTCGGTGTAGTCGACCTCCGAGAACTCGCGAACGCAATCGTACTGGCCCTTGATGCCGCCGGCGAGACCCTGGAGGCGGAAGCTCTCGCGGAAGCCCTCGTTCACCTTGGCACCTTCACGATTGAAGCCATAGAAGGGTATCGTCAGGTCGTAGTAGAACTGCGACCGATTTGTCGCGACACCGGCGCGGATGGAATCGAACACCTCGAGCGGGGTGCCTTCGGGGTTTTCCGGGGTCTTCAGCATCAGCGGGGGAACGGCGCCGACAAGCACGACCTTGGCAACGCGGCCGGTTCCGTGGCGGCCGATATAGTGTGCGACTTCGCCGCCGCCGGTGGAATGACCGACGAGCACGGCGTTCCTCAGGTCGAGCGCTTCGATGACCTCGGCAAGGTCGTCGGCATACTGATCCATGTTGTTGCCGTCCCAGGGTTGATCGGAACGGCCGTGGCCGCGCCGGTCATGGGCGATGACACGGAAGCCCTTCCCTCCGAAGTAAAGCATCTGGGCATCCCAGGCGTCCGAAGAGAGCGGCCAACCATGCGCGAACACAATGGGCTGACCCTGGCGCGGACCCCAGTCCTTGTAGAAGATCTTCGTTCCGTCCTTGGTGGTGATGGTGCTCATGATCAAATCTCCTTGTGAGTTGAGCGTTGCAGTTGCGGCGAAAAGTTGCGTTGGGGCGGCCATGAAGGCCGCGAGGCCCGTCCCGAGAAAGAGCGTGTCCCGGCGGGTTATTTCGAATGTGTTCCGGCCCATGGGCTTCATTTCCTTTTCATTCGTTGACGATTAAATCGTGCACGATCTATCTAGTTTATGCCAATCCTGCTGTCAAGCGCTTGCGATTAAAGCGTACACGATTTATTTTAGGACGATGAGACGAATGCCCTTGGAAAGGACCAACCCAATGTCGGACCTCCTGAAGCTGGAGAACTTCCTATGCTTTTCGATCTACTCAGCCGGCCACGCCTTCAATCAGTTCTACCGGCCGCTCCTCGACGAAATCGGCCTCACCTATCCGCAGTATCTGGTGATGGTGAGCCTATGGTCGCAGGACGACCAGACCGTGAAGGAAATCGGTCAGGCGCTGTCGCTGGAGTCGAACACGCTGACACCGCTTCTAAAGCGGCTCGAGGCATTGCAGCTGATCTCGAGGACGCGTGACCCGAAAGACGAGCGGCAGGTGCGAATTCGCCTGACGCAGCAGGGGAAGTCGCTGAAGCAACAGGCGGAGCGCGTTCCTGCATGCGTCGCGGGCGCATTGGGCTTTTCCACGGATGAGTTGAAGGAACTGCAAGACAAGATGCTGCTCGTGCAACAGCGGCTCCAGCGCGGCGCCGACGAAAGGTCAGAGTCGTCCTAAGAGATGTCCGCGTAAGGTAGCATTTCGCCCTCTGCCACAAACGACCCCTTCTACGGTGATATGAAGATGAGCGTCTGCTAACTTGCAGCAGGTTGGCTGACGTCGGTACCAACCGCTTGAAGCGCTGCCGACGCGCTCGCGCGAGCAAGACCACAGGCGACAGGCGACAGGCGACAGGCGACAGGCATGCAGACAAAGCGGATACACGAACGCAAGCAATTTGTGCCTTGAGTTCGCCGAATGCCTGCGGAACTTTCTCGACGAAGCTGGGCCTGCGGCAAGCCGGAGTCAGCTCGCCTTCAGAGCGGCGACAAGAGCTTTCACCTGCCGGCCGATTTGCTCTCTGGTGACCCGCCGTTTCAAGATGATCATCCGCCAATAGAGAACCGAAGGTATCAGGTCCAAGGCAAGTTCGCGATCAATGTTGTGTCGCAACTCACCGCGGCTGATAGCGCGCTCGATCATGGCAACACCGGCGCCACGTCGCGCGCCGGCGAATTTCGCCAGCAAGGGCGCGAGCTCGTTGGACCGCGCGCCCTCCGCATAGAGGTCGGGCAGAATTCTTCTGACAAGCCGATGTCTGAGCGCCCGCCGCATCATGAGAAGATAGGCCTCAAGCTCTTCCGTCAGTCCGCCTCGGTCGGAAACTTCGGTCAAGGCCAAGCCAAGCTTTTCGACGGCCTCTGAGGCAATAGCCAGTTTCGAGGGCCAGCGACGATAAATGGCGGCTTTGCCCGCACCCGCCCGCGCCGCAACGCGTTCCAGACTCAGTCCAGTGTACCCATGCTCGGCCCATTCTTCAAAGAAGGCCCGGTAGAGCGCATCCGTCAGATCGGATCGCATGACAGCGGCCCCGGTCGGCTTCCGTCGGAAATTTTCGTCGATACTCTTGCGTTCCATCCAGCTATCCCTCTATATGAACGGAACGATATCGTTCCATCCAGAAGGAGTAAAGACGCGTGACCACAAACCACGATCTCTTCCCCAGTCTTTCCGCCCTGCTTCGGCAGGCCCTGGGAGACGTGCTGGCCCCTGACGCCAGAACCTTCCTCGATATGTGCACGGACGACATTCTCTTCGAATTCCCGTTCACGCCGCCAGGCGGGACCAGCAGGCTCGACGGCAAGGCGGCGCTCGAAGCCTATCTTCCGACGGTCGCGACGTTGATCACGATCGAGTCCATGGCCCTCGGCCGGGTTCTTGTTTCAGCCCAGAGCGACGCGGCCGCGATCGAGTTCAGCTGCAAGGGATACGCCAATCAAACAGGCGCTCGTTACGACCAGGACTATGTGTCAATGCTCGACCTGAAAGATGGTCGGATCGCTCGCTATCGCGACTACTGGAATCCGCTTGTGGTGCTTGCGGCCTCAGCTGGTTCGCACGCGGCAAATGAAACTCGGACCAAGGGTGCGAAACATGACGGCTGAGGTCCTCGTTATCGGCGGCACGGGAAAGACCGGACGCCTCGTTGCAAATAAGCTCGTCGGACGCGGCACCACTCCCAAGATCGGCACTCGCAAGCCCGCAACAGAAAGCGACGTCGCCTTCGACTGGCAGCAGCCGGAACTTGCCCGGCGCGCGTTCGAAGGCATCCACGCCGTTTACATCGTCGCGCCGACGGACAGTAGCGACCACGGAGCGATCGTGCCGCCTGTTCTCGACATCGCGCTCTCCAGTGGCGTTCAGCGTTTCGTGCTCTTGAGCGCATCGTCACTGCAAGCCGGCGGGCCGATGATGGGGCAGGTTCATGCCTATCTGCAACGAAAGGCTCCGGAATGGACGGTCCTGCGCCCCACCTGGTTCATGCAGAACTTCTCGGAACAACAGCATCTCGCAACAATCAGGGACGAGAGTGCGATATATTCTGCGACCGGTGCCGGGAAGGTCGGCTTCATTGACGTGGGCGATATCGCCGACGCGGCAGTTGAAGCGCTCCTTGCAAGAAAATCATGGAATACGGACTTCATTCTGACCGGGCCGGAGGCATTGTCCTATGCCGACATAGCGGCCAAGCTCACCAAGGCACTCGGGCGCAAGATCGAGCATGTAAGTCTGACCGTCGAGTTGCTCGCCGAGCGTTATCGGCGAGGCGGGCTGGACGAAGCCTATGCGAAAGTGCTCGCCGCGATGGACGCAAACATCGAGCAGGGAAGTGAGGACCGCGTGACCGATGGCGTGCTTAGGATGACCGGTCATCAGCCAACAACGGCCGATGAGTTTATCCTCCGGAACTAAGGTCGCTGGGAAAAGGGATGACGTGAGCAGCGTGACAAGCGTATCGCTTGTTCGACTGTAGCGACTTGTTCACCTGTTCTCGTGGATGCTCGCATAATCCGACCACGGGTTGGAGGCCGATCGCACCCGGCAGATCTGGCAGGAGATTTCCGCATTGCCCGGTATGCGAGACACCCTCACAGCGTTCGCGCTATCGAACATAGCGGTCATTCCCATCTTCGACTTCTGGTCTGGCGTGGCGACGCCTCAAAAATAGATGCCTCCAATGATACTCCCGTTGGCGCGTTGCGACAGAAACTTACTCACAGACGAAAATTTGCGGACGTCATAGAGGATTGAGGGATCACAAGCCCCACACCACAGCCTGTTCATGGTGCTTGGTCAGGGTGCTTCAGCGATTGAGCACAATGCAGATAGATAGATATATATCTGTTTCATTGCCGAGGTTTTCTGTGAGCGAGCAAAATCGATATTCCTGGCGGGAGCACATGACGATCCTCGGCGATGTCGAGGCGGCATCCTTCCTTCCGTGGATCGAGCGTCATGCCGCCAAGCTCGGGCTCGCGCAGGCCATATGCGTTGCCGGTCCCGATCGGATCGAGCTCGACGTCGCCGGTCCGGCCGAACTGATCGATATGATGGAGATGGGGTGCTCTCTTGGACCAATCGATGTCTGGGTCGAGACCATTCGCCGGACGCCGATCGACAACGAATCGAGCTAGGGTTTGAAGCTCGCTGCCTTTGCCCGGGAGACGTGAGTGCCCCTTTTTTGGGCATTATTGCCAGTGAGGAAATGTTGTGCAAACGTAACCCGGGCCTATTAGCATATCCTTGACCGCGAAGCTGCGCTCGGGAAGATGCTGGTGTTGTTTGAAAGTTGATGCATGCCGCCTTATCCGACCGGCTCATGGATGCCTGTTGCCCTCTCCGCGGACTTGCCGGCGGGAACCGTGATGCCGGCGCAATCCCCAGTCGGACCGATTGCCCTTTGGCGAAGCCGCTCCGGCCGTGCGGCGGCCTTCGCCGACAGATGCCCTCATCGCGGCATGCGGCTTTCCCATGGCTTCGTGCGCGGCGAGGCCCTGTCCTGCATCTATCACGGCTGGAGCTATGCCCAGGCGGGAAACTGCCTGCGCATCCCGGCCCATCCGGGTCTTGCGCCGCCGGAGACGATTCGCGTCGCGACCCAGGCCGTCGAGGACAGCGGCGGGCTCATATGGATCTCCGTCGGCGAAGCCGCTGCCCCGCCGCCGCCGCTCGACGGCGTGACCCCGCTGCGTTCCATGATGGTGGAAGCGGACGCTGCGGCGCTGGAGGCGGCCGCGGGCGCGAAGGCCGAGGGAGGCCTGCTCGACCATACCCACGATGGCCGGACGCTGCGGCTGCTGCTTGCCCCCGAAGGGGAAGCGCGGACGCTCATGCATGTTCTGGTGGGCGAGGACGCCAATCCGACCGAGCGGATCGCCGCTTCGCGGGCCGCCGAAACACTGCGGCGGGCGGCCGAGAGCATTCGGCGCGGCAGGGCCGGCCAATGACCCGCAATGCGATGATCGACGAATGGTATCCGGTCGGCCTGGCCAGCCAGCTCGATGCGCAGGGGCGCAAGACGGCCCTCATGGGCGAACCGATCGAGGTGCGGCTCGGCGACGACGGAAACGCCATGGTCACGGGGGGCAACGGACGCTCCCTGCCGGTCTGCGTGCGCTATGGCCATGTCTGGGCGTCGCCCGGTGATCCGCATAAGGCGCTGTTTGCGATCCCCGAGGCCGATCAGCCCGGCCGCCGGCTTGTCGATGTCGGGGTGGTGCGCGTGCGTTGCTCGCCGTTGCGCGCGGTCGAGAACTTCCTGGACATTGCGCATTTTCCGTTCGTCCATACCGACATATTGGGGGCCGAACCGCATACCGAGGTCCAGAGCTACAAGGTCGAGATCCGCGAGGACGAGGACGAGGTTTGGGCGACCCAGGTTAAGTTCTACCAGCCGCAGGCCGCCAAGTCGGCGCAAGGCGGCATAACCACGGAATACATGTATCGCGTGCCTGCGCCGACCTGCTCGATCCTCTACAAGACCTGTCCGCCGCGCCCGGGCGAATGGGACGTCATTACGCTTTTCGTGCAGCCTCTTGCCGAAGACCTGTGCGACGTGTGGCCATGGATGGCGCTGTTCGACGACGAGACGCCGATGACAGACCTGATCCATTTCCAGCAGACGATCTTCGTCCAGGACCGGTCGATCCTTGAAAACCAGATTCCGGGGCTGCTGCCGCTCGATCCCGGCATGGAGATTCCCACGCGAGCCGACCTGACGTCGGTTGCCTACCGGCGCTGGCTGAAACGCCATGGCTACACCTACGGCGCGCAACTGGTGGCGCAATGAAGCTCTACGACTATGTGCTGTCGCCGAGCTGCTACAAGGCGCGCCTGATGGCTGCGCTGGCCGGGGTGAAGCTCGACATCCGGCCCGTCGACTTCCATCCTGGTGCCGAGCATCGCGGTCCCGAACTTATGGCGCTTAACCCGGCGGGTTCGATCCCGATCCTGGAGGATGGCGACCTCGTCCTGACCGAATCCTCGGCCATGCTGGTCTACCTCGCCGCGAAGGCGGCACCGCAATGGCTGGGCAACGATACGGCCGCAGAGGCGGCGCGGGTCCAGCAATGGCTTTCCTTCTCGCATCGGCTAACCGCCAGCCTGGGGGCGGCGCGCCTGCATGAGATGCTGCTGCGTCCGGGCAATATCGATGTCCTTCAGGGACAGGGGACAACGGCCCTGCGGGAGCTGGAAGCCGGCCTCGTCGAACAGCATATCCGTGGCCAGCGTTTCCTCGCGTCGGACCGGCCGAGTGTCGCCGACATCGCCTGCTTTCCCTATGTGGCGCTGGCGCCGGACGGCGGCGTCTCGCTCGATCCCTATCCCGTGATCCGGCTGTGGTCGCGGGCGATCCGCGGTCTCGACGGCTTCATCGAGATGCCCGGCATCCACCGGCTGCACGAGCTCAGACCCGAGCCCGTCCCAGGCGAGACCTGACGTGGCGGGCTATCTGTTGAAGAACTGCGCTGCGGTCATCGTGGACGATGGCAACGGTCCGCGCGTCCGTCGCAATGTCGATGTGTTGACTGACGGCCCGGCGATACGGGCCATCGGCGAAGGCCTCGACAACGGGGAGATGCCTGTCGGGACCGTCGCGCAGGATGCTGCCGGCTGGTTCGTCTATCCCGGCCTCGTCAACACCCATCACCACTTCTTTCAGTGCTTCGTGCGCAACCGCGCCGATCTGGACTGGACGAAGCTGTCGGTCATCGAATGGCTCGACCGCATCTATCCCATCTTCTCGCGGCTGACCGAGGAGTGCTTCTATCACGCATCGGTCACGGCCATGGCAGAGTTGATAAAGCACGGCTGCACGACGGCGTTCGACCATCAGTACTGCTTTCCGCGGCATGCCGGCAAAAGGCTGATCGACCGGCAGTTCGAGGCGGCCGAACTGCTCGGCATGCGCTTCCATGCCGGACGTGGCGGCAACACGCTGCCGAAATCGGAAGGCTCGACCATCCCCGACGCCATGCTGGAAACGACGGACGAGTTCATCGCCGACTGCGCCCGGCTGATCGACGCCTACCATGATGCCGGTCGCTTCGGCATGCGCCAGGTCGTCGTCGCGCCCTGCCAGCCGGTCAACTGCTATCGCGAGACATTCGTGGAATCGGTGGCGCTGGCGCGCGACCGCAAGGTGCGCATGCATACCCATGTCGGCGAGGGCGAAAGCCCGGTCATGCAGGCCCGTCACGGCCTGCGCACGGTCGACTATTGCGCCGAGATCGGCTTCTGCGGGCCGGATGCCTTCTATGCCCATTGCTGGGAGCTGACCCACGACGAATTGCGCAAGATGGCGGCGAGCGGCACCGGCGTCGCGCATTGCCCTGAGCCGGTCTATCTCGTCGGCGCCGAAATCACCGACATACCGGCGATGTCGGCCCTCGGGCTCAGTGTCGGACTGGGCTGCGACGGCGCCGCCTCGAACGACAATTCCAACCTGATGCACTGCATCCATTCCGCCTACATGCTGCAATGTCTGGCGGCGTCGACGCGCGACCATCCGGTGCCGCCGCCGGCCGATTTCCTCGGCTATGCGACGACCGGGGGCGCGGCGCTGCTCGGGCGCGGCGACATCGGCAGGCTGGCGCCCGGCATGGCCGCCGACCTGTTCGCCATCGACACGCGGCGCATGGACTATGTCGGCACGCGGCATGATCCGCTGAGCCTGCTGGCCAAGGTGGGCATCGGCTCGCCGACCGACATGACGATGATCAACGGCCGTGTCGTTTGGGCCAAGGGAGAATTCCCGGGGCTCGACGAGGCCAGGCTGTTCGCGCAAGCCGAGGCGGCGCTCGCGACTGTGGAATTCTAGAAGCCAAAACCAAAAGCAAGGGGAACCGACATGCTGACAAATCTTACCCGCAGAACATTGATGAAGGGCGCTGCCGCTACCGGGCTCGTCGCCGCGGTGGGTAGCCGCGCGCTTGCCGCCGATGAACCGCTGGGCATCGTGCTTGTGGTCCCCTCACCGGTCGGCGACGTCGGCTGGGGCCGTGCGTTGGCCGACGGGCTCGAGCCGGTCAAGGCCGCCTACGGCGACAAGGTGAAGGTCACCATCATCGAGAACATTCAGGAAGGCCCCGACGCCGACCGCATCATGAACAAGGCGGTCGCCGACGGGAACAAGTTCCTGATCGCCGGTTCCTTCGGCTACCAGAACGGCGCCCTGCAGATCGCGCGCCGCAATCCCGACGTCACCGTGCTGCACGCTTCCGGTTTTCAGGTGGCGCCGAACTTCTCGCCCTTTGCTGCCCAATATTCCCAGGGCACCTACCTGATGGGCATGGCGGCGGCCGCGCTTTCGAAGACCGGCAAGCTCGGCTCGGTCTCCGCCTTCGCCATTCCCGAGCTGATCACCTCCATCAACGCTTTCACGCTGGGGGCACAGGCGGTGAAGCCCGATGTCGAGATTTCGGTCGTATGGGTGAACTCCTGGTTCGATCCGGCCAAGGAGCAGGAAGCCGCCAAGGCGCTGCTGGCGCAGAAATGCGACGTCATCTTCTCCAACGCGCAGGACACGCCTTCCGTCATTGCGGCCTGCGAGGAGGCCGGCATCCCCGCCTTCAACCTCAACTCGTCGATGAAGAAATACGCGCCCAAGACCTATCTCGGCTGCGTGGCGACCGATTGGTCGCCCTTCTTCAAAGCCTCGGTCGACGCCCACCTTGCCGGTACCTTCAAGGGCGCCAACGCCTTCTTGGGTGTCGGCGACAAGGTCGTCGAAGTCGTCGACTGGAACCCGGGCATCCCGGCCGACATCATGACCAAGATCAAGGAGGTTGAAGCCAAGATCGCCGACGGCAGCTTCTCGCCCTTTGCCGGTCCGATCGCCAAGGCCGACGGCAGCGAAGGCGTTCCCGCCGGCAAGACAATGACCGAGGCCGAGATCGTCGCCATGGACTGGCACGTCAAGGGTGTCACCACGCCGCTGCCCAAGTAACCATGACCGCCCCGCTTCTGTCGCTGCGCGGCATCTCCAAGAGCTACGGCCAGATCCATGCCAATCGGGACATCGATCTGGACGTGGCTCCGCGCTCGATCCACGCAATCCTCGGAGAGAACGGGGCGGGCAAATCGACGCTGATGAAGCTGATCTACGGCGTCGAACAGCCGGACGCCGGAACGGCGAGCTGGAAAGGAGAGCCCCTCGCGCTCGCGTCCCCGGCGGATGCGAGACGCAAGGGGATCGGCATGGTCTTCCAGCATTTCTCGTTGTTCGAGACGCTGACGGTGGTGGAGAACATCCAGCTGGTCGTGCCCGGGAAAAAATCGGACCTTGCGCAAGGCATCCGTAAGCTCGGCCGCGACTTCGGCCTGGAGGTCGATCCGCTTGCCCACGTACATGCTCTCTCGGTCGGAGAGCGGCAGCGGGTGGAAATCATCCGCTGCCTGATGACCCGACCGCAGCTCCTGATCCTCGACGAACCGACTTCCGTCCTGCCGCCGCAATCGGTGGACAAGCTTTTCGAGACGTTGCGGCGGCTGCGCGACGGCGGCGTGTCCATTCTGTTCATCTCGCACAAGCTGGAGGAGATCCGCGCGGTCTGCGACCGCGCGACCATCCTGCGCGGCGGGCGCATCACGGGCCATGTGGATCCCCGCGATCACGACGCGCACGACCTCGCCCGCATGATGATCGGCCGCGACATGCCTCAGCCCATGCCGGCGCTTGCGCATTCCGGCGGAGAAAAGCGCCTTGAAATCGTTGGCCTCGAGCATCGGCCGGACGATCCCTTCGCCGCGACGCTTTCCGACGTCAGCCTGACGGTCCGGGCGGGCGAGATCCTCGGTATCGCGGGCATCTCGGGCAACGGGCAGAGCGAGCTCGCGGCGCTGATCTCGGGCGAGACGGTGCTGCCGCGCGAAAAGTCACAGCGTATCTTCATGATGGGAAGGGACGTCGGCGCGCTCGATGCGGCTGCCCGCCGGCGGCTGGGCTTCGCCTTCGTTCCGGAGGAGCGGCTGGGCCGCGGCGCGGTGCCGGAAATGTCGCTCGTCCTCAACAGCCTTCTGACCGCCCATCCCTCCGGCCTCCTGAAACA
>NZ_RZSC01001199.1:0-1154 GCF_003998155.1 Mesorhizobium sp. M1E.F.Ca.ET.063.01.1.1 | reverse complement strand
ACAACGGGCTGACCGACTTCAAGGACATTCTCGGTTTCAACGTGCAGGCCGACGCGACGCGCTCGGCGCTGTTTGCTGCCAGCGCCGTGACGCTGGCGCTGGCCGTCTTCGTCACTGCGGCGATCGTGCGATCCAAATACGGCAAGCTCCTGATGGCGGTGCGCGACGCCGAAAGCCGCACCCGCTTCCTCGGCTGGCGGGCGGAGGACGTCAAACTGTTCGCCTTCACCGTCTCGGCGATCATGGCCGGCCTTGCCCGCGCGCTCTACGTGCCGCAGGTCGGCATCATCAATCCCGGCGAATTCGAGCCGTCCAATTCGATCGAGGTGGTGATCTGGACCGCGGTCGGCGGACGCGGCACGATCGTCGGCCCGATCATCGGCGCGCTGCTCGTCAACGCCGGCAAATCCTGGTTCACCGGCGTGCTGCCGGAATTCTGGCTGTTCGCGCTGGGTGGCCTGTTCGTCGCCGTCACGCTGTTCCTGCCCAAGGGCATCGTTGGCATGTGGGACAGTTGGCGCGGCAAGGCCAAGGCGCTGCGCGCGGCCTCGCTCGCCGCCGAAGCTGGCGCCGATGCGCAGGAACCGCGGCCGAAGATCGTGCGCTCGGCGGCGAGAACCCCGGGCGCCTGGTCGGCTTCCGACCCAGAGCCGCAGCCGGCGGAGTGAGCGATCATGAGCAAGTCGAACACCATCCTCTATCTCGACGGCGTGTCGGTCTCCTTCGACGGTTTTCGCGCCATCAACAGTCTGTCGCTGGTGCTCGACAAGGGCGAGATGCGCGCGATCATCGGACCCAACGGGGCCGGCAAGACGACGATGATGGACATCGTCACCGGCAAGACGCGGCCGGACGAGGGCGAGGTCTTCTTCGACGGCCAGGTCGATCTGACCCGCCACGACGAGGCCGAGATCGCCATGATGGGCATCGGCCGCAAATTCCAGAAGCCGACCGTTTTCGAGAGCCACAGCGTCGAGGACAATCTGATGCTGGCGCTGAAAGGGCCGCGCTCGATCTTCCCGGCGCTCTTCCATCGCCGCTCGGCCGCCGAGGCACGGCGCATCGACGACATCCTCGGCATCATCCGTCTCGGCGACAAGCGCGACGAGCTCGCCGCCAATCTCAGCCATGGCCAGAAGCAATGGCTGGAGATC
>NZ_RZSC01001198.1:0-1155 GCF_003998155.1 Mesorhizobium sp. M1E.F.Ca.ET.063.01.1.1 | reverse complement strand
TTTCTTCAAGCGGGTCTTGACGGCTTATCCGCTCATATTGGGTGTCATGTTCGCGACCATTGCGTTGGTCGCGTTTGGGAGTGGCAAATGGGTGCACTAACTCAAGCCGCAAAGGCCCTGCTGCTGAAGGATTTCGTCAGCGCCTTCTTCCTGTCGATGCGCCAGTTCTTCGCGCCGAAGGAGACGATCAACTATCCGCACGAGAAGGGGCCGATCAGCCCGCGCTTCCGCGGCGAGCATGCGCTGCGCCGTTATCCGAACGGCGAGGAACGCTGCATCGCCTGCAAGCTGTGCGAGGCGATCTGCCCGGCGCAGGCGATCACCATCGAGGCCGGCCCGCGCCGCAACGACGGCACGCGCCGCACCGTGCGCTACGACATCGACATGGTGAAGTGCATCTATTGCGGTTTCTGCCAGGAAGCCTGCCCGGTCGACGCGATCGTCGAGGGGCCGAATTTCGAATTCGCGACCGAGACGCGCGAGGAGCTTTACTACAACAAGGAAAAGCTGCTCGCGAACGGCGATCGCTGGGAGCGGGAACTGGCGCGCAACATCGCGCTGGACGCGCCCTATCGCTGACATTTGACGCATGGACGGGGCGAAGAGCCTCGTCTAATGGAACACCAACTTTGCCAGCCGGAGGCGGCGGCGATATCGAGCAGGGGCGCTAAGCCCAGTGTTCGGACAGGAACCCGGGGGAACCCCATGCTGAGTGGACTAGAGGCGGTCTTTTTCTACCTCTTCGCCTTTATTGCCGTGGCGTCGGCCTTCATGGTCATTTCGTCGCGCAACCCCGTGCATTCGGTGCTGTTCCTGATCCTCACCTTCTTCAATGCCGCGGGCCTGTTCATGCTGACCGGCGCCGAGTTCCTGGCGATGATCCTGCTCGTCGTCTATGTCGGCGCGGTGATGGTGCTGTTCCTGTTCGTCGTCATGATGCTCGACGTCGACTTTGCCGAGATGAAGCAGGGCGCGCTGCAATACGCGCCGATCGGCGCGCTGGTCGGGCTGATCCTGGCGGCTGAGCTGATCATCGTGCTCGGCGGCTACAGCTTCGCGCCTGAGCTTGCCTCGACGGTGGCGAAGGCAACGCCGGACCTCGCCACGCGCTCCAACACGGCCGCGCTCGGCGACATCCTCTACACGGACTACCTC
>NZ_RZSC01001197.1:0-1161 GCF_003998155.1 Mesorhizobium sp. M1E.F.Ca.ET.063.01.1.1 | reverse complement strand
CCGAGAAGCAATAGCAAAAGGCCGCTGCCATGAAGCGGGCGGGCTAGAATGCCGCTCGTCAAAGACTCGATCGTGTCGTTCCGGCTGACGACCTGCAGCGCTATTTCAAAAGTCCTCAGCGCGCCTTTCTGGAAGTAATGCCGTTTGGCCGTGGCAAAGCCCAAACCGACGCGGCGCGGAATGTCGGCGAGCTCAAGTGAATTCGCCGGTTGGATAGCCCGGCCAATGGCTTCCTCAAGATCGAAGTCGCTGCCGGCAAACAGTGCATATCCGCCGAGGCGGGGCTGCCGGATCAGGATAGCCCAATCGACGAGATCATTGATCGCTCCGCTGATCGCTTTCATTCCGAAGCCGGGTACCGACGCGCTCAAAAAGTCGTCTGCGAGCACAACGCCAGAACCGTTGCGGAAAAACTCGATGATCGCGGCCGCTTTCGTCAAGGCAACATGCAAACCGGTTCCTTTGACGCCGGCCCGCTCGATCGCTTCGAATGCGAGGCTGAAGCGGTTGCCGTCCACACCCGCCGTAAGGGCCATTCCGAAGTTGGCAGCAAGATAGTCCCAGAGCATCGCGGGGTCATAAGTCCCGCCGTTAAGATCGGTCGTCTCCAGAAACTCCTTGAAGCCGGAGGGCTCGGCGGAACTCAAAAAACCGAACACGCTCCGCTCATTCTGGGCAAACCGCGCTCTCGAGATCGGTCCGAGCAGAAGCGCGCTCACCGGGTTAAGAGGCCATGTCTGCTCAAGCGCTTCCGCGAGCACATCAACGTCCATCGGGCGGCGTTTGGCGACCGCTTCAGCAACAACGCGGGCGCCCGATGCATCACCACTCGGGCGCTCAGCGGCTATGGCCCGGCCAAGCAGCGCAACTGTTTCATCCGCACCCGAAAGAAATGCGATATCCTGGTAGCGGCCTTGAACCTTACGCCATTCCTGCCGCGCGTCACGCGCAGCACGCGCGGTGTACTGCTCAAACGACTGGTGGAGAATGCCGATGACGACTAAGCGGCCGCTGCTGCGCGACGCATGCTCGGCGAGATCCTGAAGCAGATGGACGTCGCCGCCTTCGAGTGCTTCGTGCTCAAGAAGCTTGCCGAGTTCGTCGAGGATGAGGAGGGTTCCGCTCGATGCGCCTTCGCCGCCCGCTATCAAAGCCTTGATA
>NZ_RZSC01001196.1:0-1161 GCF_003998155.1 Mesorhizobium sp. M1E.F.Ca.ET.063.01.1.1 | reverse complement strand
ATCTACAAGCAGGCGGAACTGATCATCCTCGACGAGCCGACGACGGCGCTGTCGCTGACCGAGACCGCCAAGGTCTTCCATTTCGCGCGCCAGGTGCGGGCGAGCGGCCGGTCGATCCTGTTCATCGGCCACAACATCCATCATGTCTTCGACATCGCCGACCGCTTCGTGGTGCTCGACCGCGGCAAGGTGGCGCTCACCGCCGACCGCAGCGAGGTCAAGTCGGCCGAAGACCTCATCAACTTCATGGAAGACGTAGCACACCCGGGCGGCTTGCCGGGGCTGCATGAGGCAGGCGGAGCGGAGCAGAGAGCGTGATGAGCAAGGCCATGGAACCCGATCTGCAAACGCCTCTGGGAGGGGCAAGCGGCCAAGCAGCCAAGGAATCAGGCAAGGAGTGGAACCATCCCTCCGACCACTGGCTGCGCGGCTTCGTCCTCGACAACCGCGCCGCCCTCGGCACGCTCGCCGTGTTCATCGTCATGATGGCGGTCTTCATCATCGCCAACCCGACCGTCTTCACCACCTGGTATCTCTACAGTTCGGTACTCACGACGCTTCCGGTGGCGCTGTTCGTGGTGGTGCCGCTCGTCTTCGTCGTCACCTGCGGCGAGATCGACCTGTCGTTTCCGGCGACGATGGGCTTTGCCTCCTGGGTCTTCGCGCTGGTCGTGCAGGCAGGCTACGATCCGTTCCTAGGCATTGCCGCGGCGCTCGTCACCGGCACGCTGCTCGGCTTCCTGGTCGGATCGCTGGTGGTCTATGGCGGGCTGTCGTCGCTGATCGCCACACTCGGCATGAATTTCCTGCTGCGCGGCCTGATCCAGATCATCAACGAGGGCAAGTCGACGGCGGTGACCAGTCTGGCCGACAGCTCGGCCTACGCGATCTTCTCCAGCCAGATCTGGGGCATCCCAGTGCAGATCTTCTGGGCCATCGCCTTCGTCGTCTTCTCGGCGCTGCTCTACAATCGCCACCGCTTCGGCGCGCAGGTGAAGGTGGTCGGCGACAATCCGGACAGCGCCAAGCAGATGGGCATCGACGTCAAGCGCGTGCGGGTCAAGGTGTTCGTCTTCACCGGCATCGGAGCCGCGATCGCCGGCACGTTCTCGGTGATGATCAACTTCACCTGGTGGCCGACGGCCGGCGACGGCTATCTGT
>NZ_RZSC01001195.1:0-1163 GCF_003998155.1 Mesorhizobium sp. M1E.F.Ca.ET.063.01.1.1 | reverse complement strand
GCGAGCTCGCCCGCCAGAACCCTTCCGTCGGCCGCCAGCCGGTCGCGAATGAATTGGTGTCGTTCCTCGGTCAGCATGCACGATCCCATTTTGTTATGCACGTTCTTGCATGTTTTGCATGTTTATGCAAGAACGGCGCATCGGATCGGCAATGCCGTCCCCCCTCTCCCGATGGAAAATGCCGCAATGACCTTTGGCTTGAAACTCGCCCCCCAGCACCGCGTCTATGCCGGTTTCGCTATCTACTCCTTTGCCATGGGCAACATTTTCCCGCGCCTGCCGGACATCAAGCGCGCCATGGAGATCGAGGACGGCACGCTGGGGCTCAGCCTGATCGGGACGCCGATCGGCACCTTGACGGCGCTGACCCTAGCCACACCGATCCTGGAGCGCGTCGGCTTTCGCCGCGCGCTGCTTTGGCTGGTGCCGCTGATTGCGCTTGTCTACGCGCTTGCCGTTCATGCGCCGGGACCTGTCGCACTGTTCCTGCTGCTGCTGCCGGTCGGGCTGATGATCGGCAGCGTCGAGATCATCCTCAATGTCGAGGCCGACAGGACCGAGTTCATGCTGAAGCGCCGCATCATGAACCGGGCGCACTCCTTCTGGAGCGCGGGCTTCTTCGGCGCCGGGCTGTTCGGCGGCGCCATGGCGCATCTCGGCCTGTCGCCGCAACTGCATCTGGCGCTGGTGGTGCCGATGGTGGCGGTTTCGATGGCGCTGTTTCTCGGCGGCTTCGAACCGGCACCCGCCCGCTTCGCCGCCACAGGCCATAAGCCACCGATGTTCGCGCGGCCGACGCTGCCGATTCTGGTCCTCGTTGCGGTAACGCTTTCGGCAATGCTGCTGGAAGGCGCCAGCATCGACTGGTCGGCGATCTACATGCGCACCGTGTTCGACACCGGCCCCTTCGTCGCCGGCTTCACCGTGGCGCTGTTCGCGTTCTCGCAAGCGACCACCCGCTTCTTCGCCGACAGTTTCGTCGATCGCCACTCGCCGAGCGGCGTGGCGCGCGTGCTGCTGGCGACAATGGCGGCGGGCGTGCTTTTGGTCTTCCTGTCGCCGGCACCGTTTTTCTCATTGCTGGGCTTTGCGCTTCTGGGCATCGGCAACAGCGCCATCTTCCCGCTGGCGATCTCAGCCGCCGCTCAGCGCACGGACCGCTC
>NZ_RZSC01001194.1:0-1165 GCF_003998155.1 Mesorhizobium sp. M1E.F.Ca.ET.063.01.1.1 | reverse complement strand
TGAGGCGCAGCGGCCTCGGTCGCCGGCGCGGCGGCATCTTCAGGTGCCGGCGCCGGGTTGTTGGGGCTGAGATAGCGGGCGGGTGCCCATCCGGTGATGTGCGCGTCCTGCGTATCCTCGACCTTGCACCAGGGATAGTTGTTGACGAGCTTGCAGCCGTAATTCTTCACGGCCGCGCCGTTGGGCAGGCGGGCTTCCACCTTCCCACCCGGCGAAGCGGTGGCGCGAATATTGAGGAGATCTTCCGGCGCGAGGCCGCCGACGATCGAAATGATCATGCCCGGCGCTTCCTGAGCCAAAGCCGGCAGGGCGGCCGTGAGCAAAGGAGCGGCGATCAGCAGCGTCGATCGGAGCGCAACCTTGCGCCTCATCCTCAATCCTTCATGAAACCGGTCCGCAGCGCGTGCGCCCATTCCTGTCGTCCCGCCTGTTCGGCCTGCTTTGCGGCGGCTTCATGGTCATAGTCGACGGCGATCGCCTCGAAGCGGTCGGCGCGGCGAGCCTCATCCAGTTCGATGATGCCATAGCGCGCATATGGGCTGCCTTGCTCGGAAACATGCGCGGGAGGCGTGTCGTCGTCATAGGCAGGGCAACCGACGCTGCCGGGGTTGAAGATGACCGGCCCGCCCGGAATGCGGATGAGCTCGTTTCGATGGCTATGGCCGCAGAGCGCGATCCGGCAGGCGGGGTCGAGCGACTTCAGCCGCCGCTTGATGGCAGCCAGCGGCGCGCGCACCAGTTGGCCGTCGACTATCGCGTCCGCAAGATACTTTTCGTCATGGTCGGGCCGGGCGTGGAAAGCCACGACGCCCGGCGCGATCTCGAGCGTGAGCGGCAAGGCAAACAGCGCCTCGCGCCGGGCGGCGGTCAGCCGCTCCCGCGCATAGCGGTCGGACGGCCACATGTCCGCGCCGGCCGGATCCTCGGCGACACGGCGGTCGTGGTTGCCCCGAACGGTCGGCAGGTTGAGTGCTTCAAGCCGTTCCATCGTTTCGCGCGGCCACAGAGGCCCGGAGACGCAATCGCCGAGATTGACGATGAGGTCGGCGCCGCCACGCAGCTCGAGATCGTCGAGCACGGCATCCAAGGCGAGCACGTTGCCGTGGATGTCGGCGAGGACGGCAATGCGCATCAGGCGTCGATCTCGCTGTCGGCGGTGCCGACG
>NZ_RZSC01001193.1:0-1169 GCF_003998155.1 Mesorhizobium sp. M1E.F.Ca.ET.063.01.1.1 | reverse complement strand
CTATAACGGCTTCCTTGCCGCCGGCCTGATCTGGGGGCTTTTTCTCGGCGCGAGCGGGTTTCCGATCAAGATCTTCTTCCTGCTTTGCGTCGCCGTCGCCGGCCTTTACGGCGCGGCGACCGTCGGCCGGAAGATCCTGTTCATCCAGACGGTGCCGGCGGTGCTCGCCATCGTCGCGCTCTGGCTCGGCTGGTGATCGAAAAAGGACGCCCTTGAGACCAGGTCTCGCGGGCGCCAGATAGTCCCTTCTTCGGAGGACCTTCAGCCGTTCGGATAGTGGCCACGATCGGCGCCCGCCCATAAGGAAGCCGCTGCCGGTATCGGCCGGCACATCACTGTCGATCAGGATTTTCGCTGTCGGGGCCGCGGGCCGAAAATCCAGCGGCGTTGAGCGCATTTTCCCGATTAAGAGGTTTGCGCGACAGCGCCCCGCGCGCCGAAAGGCGCGCAGGCTGTCGTCAAGGGACTCGCTGCGATGGCAGAATTCACCCGTTCGGATAATATCCGCCGTCCGCGCCATCGCCGATGAGCGGGCTGCTGCCCGTGGCGTTGCGCAGGCTCTGGCTCACGTCATCGAGCTGCGCCACCAACTGCTGATACCGCGAGGCCGGTATCGAGCCATGCCCCGCCGCAGCTTCCCTTTGGGCGACGCGGCTGATACGGGCGGCCTGCCTGTGAAGGTCGCGCGCTTCGTCCGGCTTGATCTTATCCATCTGCCGTGCGGCCGTGATGCCTTGATCAACGCTCTGCGCCTGGTCGATCAGGCCTGCCGTGCGCGGGGTGTAGAAGCCGGCCGATGCGGCATAGGCGCCGGCAAACGGAACGGCGGCGACAAGTGCGGCAAGTGCCGCAGTCCTAGGTAGCTTGAAAGAGCGCATGGTTGCGTCTCCTTGTTGCTGAGGAAGGCGGCGCCGGAAACGACCTGCCTTCCGGCCTGGGCCGTCAGGTTCCGTCGCGTCGCGATGTGGGAGGCACCGCCGGCGGTCCTCGGCCCTATAGGGAAACTTAGGAGCGGCACCTGCCAAAGTGGAATTAAAAAACGGTAATCTTTTGCGGGCTTGTCGCGCGCGCACTCTGCCCTAAAAGCCGCGTTTCGGCTGCAAACTTCTCGCTCGAACAGGGCTCCAGCGACCGCTCAGCGCTCGGTGAGCTTCAGTTCGATACGGCGG
>NZ_RZSC01001192.1:0-1170 GCF_003998155.1 Mesorhizobium sp. M1E.F.Ca.ET.063.01.1.1 | reverse complement strand
GCACTACCGAGGAGGTTACCTTGGGCGGCGGGGTAAAAGCCTGCGGGGGCACGTCGAAGGCGATTCTTGCCTCGGTGCGCCAGCCGGCAAGCACGCCGAGCCGGCCGTAGGCGTCGCTGCCCGGGCCGGCGGTGATGCGCTCGGCCACCTCGCGCTGGAACATCAGCGTCATCGATTGATAGAAGGGCGGCCACTCGGCCACCGTCAGCCAGCGGATCAGAAGCTCGGTGCCGATATTGTAGGGCAGGTTGGCGGCGATCTTCACCGGGCCGCCATCCGCCGTGCGGGCGAGCGCGGCGAAATCCGTCTTCAGCGCATCGCCGGGAATGACCTCGAGCCGGCCGGGATAATGGCTGGAGACCTCCGCCAGCGCCTCCAGGCAGCGCTCGTCGCGTTCGATGGCGATCACGCGCCGTGCGCCGTTGAAGAGCAGCGCCCTGGTCAGCCCGCCGGGGCCGGGGCCGACCTCGATCACCGTCGCCTCGCCGAGCTCGCCGGCCGCGCGCGCGATCTTGCTCGTCAGATTGAGGTCGAGCAGGAAGTTCTGGCCGAGCGCCTTCTTCGCCTGCAAGCCGTGGCGCTCGATCACTTCGCGCAGCGGCGGCAATCCGTCGATGGTCGTGCGCCCCCCGTTCAATCGAGCCTCATGCGGCCGCGGCCTGGCGGCCGCTGTCGGCGAGCCGGCGCGCTAGCCTCAGCGCCGCGATCAGGCTGTCGGCACGCGCAATGCCCTTGCCGGCGATGTCGAAGGCCGTGCCATGGTCGGGCGAGGTGCGGATGAAGGGCAGGCCGAGCGTCACGTTGACGGCCTCGTCGAAAGCCAGCGTCTTGGCCGGGATCAGCGCCTGGTCGTGATACATGCAGAGCGCGGCGTCATAGCCCGCGCGTGCCCGCGGATGGAACATGGTGTCGGCCGCCAGCGGTCCGACTGCGTCGATGCCTTCGCTTTTGAGCGCCTCGACGGCCGGAAGGACGATGGACAGATCCTCCGAGCCTATAGTGCCGCCCTCGCCGGCATGCGGATTGAGCCCGGCAATGGCGAGCCGCGGCCGCGCGATGCCGAAGCGGCTTTTGAGATCGGCGGCGGTGATGCGCCCGGTGGCCACGATCAGCACCGTCGTCAGGACCTTCGGCACCTCGGCGAGCGGGATGTGGATGGTGACCGGAACG
>NZ_RZSC01001191.1:0-1170 GCF_003998155.1 Mesorhizobium sp. M1E.F.Ca.ET.063.01.1.1 | reverse complement strand
TAGTCGCGCGCACGGTCTGCTCAATCCGCGTGCGTGCTAGGCAGCACCTCGATTTGGTTCAAGCCGAGCTTGAAAGCTGCCCAGAACTGCCATATCTTTTGCACAAGAAATATGACTCTTAATATGGTAGGATGAATTCTGTGGCTCATGCACTGAAGATCCCCGAGCAGAATGGACCTCTCATCTTGTCCTATATGGACCGGAACGGGAAGATTGCGATCGAGCAGGTCGCGGACGGGTTTGGCATGTCCAAGGGCCAGTTGGCCCAGACAGCTGGTCTTGCTCGCGAGACCCTTTATCGGTCGGAGCGCAGCGCTACGGTTAAGACACAGGGGCGTCTGCGGGAAATGCTTGAGATCATCAGTCGCGTGACGGATTGGGCGGGCGGCAAGGAGCAGGCGATGGCTTGGTATCGAGCTCAGCCGCTTCCAGCATTTGGCGGACGCACTGCTGAAGCGCTGGTGAAGGATGGCAAGGCAGCTGCGGTCCGTGATTATCTCGATCACATGGCCGTTGGTGGTTTCGCTTGAGGTTCGTCAGAACCTGCTACCGGGCACACGATCCTCGTTGGGCATTCAAGCCGACTTCCGGCGAAGGGGCGGCGATCAGAGGTGCGCGATTTAATCCCAAAGGCGTGCCGGCGCTCTATTTGGCGCTGACCATCATGACAGCGGTCAAGGAAGCCAACCAGGGGTTCGCGCACCGGATCGATCCTTGCGTGCTGTGTTCCTATGAGATCGACTGCGATGACATCGTGGATCTGACAACGGACGAGGCGAGGGGAGAATTTTCTATCGCGCTCGAGGACATGGCCTGCGCCTGGGCGACGGCGCTCAGCGACGGAGAGCGCCCGGCGTCCTGGTCCGTCTACGACCGGCTGCGGCCTCGGAGTATTGCCGGCATTGTGGTCCCAAGTTTCGCGCCGAGCGCCGAGATGGAGGATCGCAACCTGGTGCTTTGGGACTGGGGTCCGGATCTGCCGCACAAGGTAACCGTATTCGACCCAAGCGGCCGGTTGCCGAAGGACCAGCTATCCTGGCGGTAAGACGCTCTCGGGATCCGAAGGGTAGGGGAGGGCTCTCCCGGCCTAACAGTCCACTCGCCTTGGTGAGATTGACACGAAACCGGTCTCTGCGTCGCTGATAGCGGCGGGGCCTTTCAGACGAGGCG
>NZ_RZSC01001190.1:0-1173 GCF_003998155.1 Mesorhizobium sp. M1E.F.Ca.ET.063.01.1.1 | reverse complement strand
AGCAGACACCGCCGGCTTACTGAAGCAATTCAAGCCAGGGGGACGCCCTGATACCAGCCGCAGACTGCCGCCACGGGCCCGATCGCCACGCTCGCCAGTTATCCGGTCATCCTGGTCGGTGACCCATTAGCTTTCAAAGCAGCCATCAGCATCGGCCCGACCGAAAACTGCCCTGCCCTCGCCTTATCAGTCAGCGCTCGAAGATAGCCGCCTGCGGAATTGATGTGCTGAGCACGTTGCAGAATGCAGCAGATCACCATTGCGGCGGTTTCTTGCCCCATTTCATGGCAGGCGTCCTCGTATGCGGAAGGCGACACGCCGAGATAACCGCGCACCTGGGCCGCCGTGACCATCAAATCGCGCCAGTTGCCGATCCCGTCGACGGCGTAATCCGCAATTTCCGGGCAGGCCTTCAGCACGATCCCTAGCGGGTACGTTTTCGGGGGCTCTGCGGTCCTCGTTTTTGGCTCAGCCGTCGCCCCGCTTTTCTCTAAAGCAGGTTCAAATTCAAAAGTAGAGTCGGTATTTGAATCAGGTTGCTGCCGCTCGTTTTGAGAGTCATTGCCGCCCGGATTCGTGGATTTCATGTGAGTTTCCAGCAAGTTATCCACTTCGGCGTGTAACGCAGCCAGATCGGCTACGATGGGTTCAAGTTCGGCGATGCAGGCTCGGCGCGGAATTGCCTCCACAACGCCGCGGAAACGCTTCCACAGGCTTCCCCAGTCGCCCGGAACATCTTCGTCAAGGGCCGCCTCTATCAGCTTGTGGATGTCGCGGCGGTGCAAGGTGATCCGCTCGCGCATAAGCCTGAGCGCGCTGTTGTCAGCGCGAACACGCTCGGCCGCCGCCTCGAACTCGTAAGCACGGGCCAGCAGCGGCGCCAGGGAGAAGCCAAAGGCTTCCTCGATCTCCCCTCCCCTGCCCTTGCGGGCGTAACGCTTGCCGTTCGGGCTGTCCCGACGGATGATCAGCCCGCAGTCCACTAGGGCCGCCAGGTGTCGCCTGACAGTGGTATCAGGCATTCCGTGCGCCCTGAGGGACAGCTGTGCATTCGAGGGAAACACGATGACGCCGTTTTCCTCACTCAACTCGCTGTCAGGGTAGAAAGACAGCAACGCATTCAGCACGGCCAGGGCACGATCGCCGATGCCGACGACGCTCTTGCCTTCGCAG
>NZ_RZSC01000118.1:0-11762 GCF_003998155.1 Mesorhizobium sp. M1E.F.Ca.ET.063.01.1.1 | reverse complement strand
GAATAGGGGATGCAGACCAGCACATGGCCGAGCACCACGGTGAAAAGCGACAGGCTGAGGCCGAGCTGCAGCATCACCAAGAGCATCGAAATGGCGACGATCACCTCGGGCAGCACCAGCGGCGCCATGATCAGGCCGTTGATGGTGCGGCGGCCGGGATAGCGGTAGCGTGTGATCGAACGGGCGGCGAGGATGCCGAGCACGGTCGACAGGATCGAGGCCGAGACGCCGACCAGAAGACTGTTCCAGGTGGCGTCGATCAGCGCCGGCGTGCGCGGCAGGTCCTCATACCAATGAAGCGTGACGCCGGAGAGCGGGAATTTCGGCGTCGCCGCGGTGTTGATCGAGAAGATCGGCAGGAAGATCACCGGCAAATAGAGAAAGGCGACGTGGAGGATGGCGTAACTCGTGAGCCAGCTTGGCAGGAAACGTCGCATCGCCGTCATCGCGCCAGCCTCTGGATAGCGCGGATGATCAGCACGGTGGCGCCGGCCATCAGCGAGACGATGACCATGGTGGTGACGGAGAGCGCAGCACCCAGCGGCCAGTTCGACGCCTTGCCGAACTGCGCCTGGATAGCGTTGGCGATCATGACGCCGTCCTTGCCGCCGACCAGCTTCGGCGTGACGTAGTCGCCGACGGTCGGTATCATGACGATCAGCGCCGCCGAGATGACGCCGGGCGCCGACAGAGGCAAGGTCACGCGCAGGAAGGAGCGCAGCGGCCCGTCGCCGAGGTCGGTCGCCGCTTCGACAAGCGTGCGGTCGACCTTCTCCAGCGAAACGAAGATCGGCAGGATGGCGAAGGTCGCCCAGGCATGGGTGAGCGTGATGATGACGGCGCTGGAATTGTAGAGCAGCGCCGTCGACGGCTCGTCGATGATGCCGAGCCCCATCAGTCCGGAATTGAGCACGCCGTTATAGCCGAGGATCACCTTCCACGACATCACGCGCAAAAGGTAGCTGGTCCAGAACGGGATGGTGATGAGGAAAAGCCAGAGGCTCTTGTGGCGGCCGCCATGGAAGGAAATGAAATAGGCGATCGGATAGGCAAGAGCCACGGTGAGCAGGCTGACCGTCAGCGAGATGTAGAGCGAGCGCCAGAGCAGGTCGCGATAGATCGGCTCGGTGAGCGCGATCCGGTAATTCTCCAGCGTGAATGTGTGATCGATGGTGAGATAGTCCTGCGTCCAGAAGGAATGGGCGATAACGACCAGGATCGGCAGGACGAGAAGGATGAGCGCGTAGAGGAAGGTCGGGCTGATCAGCGCAAAGCCCTGGACGGCTTCCGATTGCAGAAGGGGGCTTCGTCTGGCTCCCGCCACGCGGAGCGGGGGCGACCCTTCCGCGGCAACCGTCATTGCAGCGCTCCGGGCGTGATTTCGGTAGCTGGCTCGGACTGTCCCGCCATGCGGCCTTCCCATTCGTAGCGCCGGCCGCCCGTTCCCGATTTATGCTTGGAGCGCGATGGCTCCGTGGCTTGCCGGCTTTCTTTCATCATGAGCGTATCCACCGATTGAAATCAAGCGCTATTTCTGTAATATTGATTGAACGAACATTCAAAATGAAGTGATGAAAAGCCGAATTTCCCTGGTTTTCCGCGCTGTTTGATGTGCGACGAAATTTCTGCAACCCGATGATGTGAGGCGAAGATGGCGGCTCAAAGCAAGATCAAGGCAAGCGAACTCATCGGGCCTGGCGATGACGATGCGGTCGAGCTCGCCAAGCGCCATCTCGTCCAGCCCTGGCCCTATGCCGGCTCGGTCGGCGCCGAGGCGCGCACGCTGATCGGCGAGGGCGACGGCATCTACATCACCGACGCCTCCGGCAGGCGCCTGATCGACGGCCCGGCCGGCATGTGGTGCATCAATGTCGGGCATCGCCGCGAGGAGCTGGCGAGGGTGATGCTCGACCAGGCGATGGCGCTCTCCTACAACACGCCCTGGTATACGATGAACGCGCCCTCGGCCGAGCTTGCGCGCCGCATCGCCGATGCGGCGCCGGGCGACCTCAGCCACACCTTCTTCACCACCGGCGGTTCCTCGGCGGTCGAGACGGCGCTGCGCTTCATGCAGTTCTACAACAATGTGCGCGGACGGCCGGAAAAGAAGCTGATCCTCAGCCGCGGCGGCGCCTATCACGGCTCGACCTATCTGTCGGCTTCGCTCAACGGCCGCCCGCGCGATCACGACTGGATGGACGGCGCAAGCGATCTCGTGATCAAGCTTTCCTCGCCCGATCCGTTCCGCCGGCCCAAGGGCATGAGCGTTGCCGCCTTCACCGACTTCCTGGTCGATCAGTTCCGGGACACGATCGCGCGCGTCGGCGCCGACCGCATCGGCGCCTTTGTCGGCGAGCCGGTTCAGGCCTCGGGCGGCGTCATCGTGCCGCCGGACGGGTATCTCAAGCGCATCTGCGAGATCTGCCGCGAGAACGACATCCTCTATGTCTCGGACGAGGTGGTGACCGGTTTCGGACGGCTCGGCCATGTCTTCGCCTCCGGCGACGTGTTCGGCATCGACCCGGACATGATCACCTTCGCCAAGGGCGTGACATCAGGGTATTTCCCGCTCGGGGGCGTCATCATCTCAGAACGGCTGCTGGAAGAACTGCGCCGCTCCAATCATCCCGACGCGTTGTTCGGCCATGGCCTCACCTACACCAGCCATCCGATCGGCTGCGCGGTGGCGCTGAAGAATCTCGACCTGCTGGAGGACGGTGTGCTCGCCCACACGCGCGAGATCGCGCCCTATTTCCAGGCGCGACTGAAGACGCTGGAAGAGCTGCCGCTGGTCGGCGAGGTGCGCGGCGTCGGCCTGATGGCTTGCGTCGAATGCGTGGCCGATCGCGAAAGCAAGGATCCGCTGCAGCTCGACAAGGATGTCGGCAAACGCATCGATGCGCATTGCCACGAGCTCGGCTTGCTGGTGCGGCCGCTCATCAACATGTGCGTGATGTCGCCGCCGCTCATCATCAGCCGCGAGCAGGTCGACGACATGGTCGCCATCCTGCGCGAGGGTATTTCGCGGACTATGGATGATTTGCGTAAAGAGGGGGTGTGGCGGGGGTGATTGGCCAATCTCCCCTCTTGAGGGGGAGATGTCGCCGAAGGCGACAGAGGGGGTCGTCTCACGTAGAGTGCCTGCGCCTTCCGCGACGACAGAGGGCGTCGGCGTTCTACGCGCAGCGACCCCTCTGCCCTGCCGGGCATCTCCCCTCAAGGGGGAGATTAGCAGCTTCTACCCCCTGGACCGCAGCGCGTCGTTCAATCCCCACATGTCCTTTTCCTCGGGCGCCGTCTCCAGATTGAGCACCGGAACCTGCCTGCGCAGGTGGTCGTGATGGGTGCGCACACCGTATTCGAGGTCGGAGAGGTAGAAGCCTTCGAAGGCTTCGGACAGCATGGATTCGTTCGACCACACCGAAAGCTGCACATCCTCGTTCATCGTGTCGCGGTCGATGCGGTAGGCGAGGTAACGCGCCGCCGCCTGCTCCCTGGTCTCGTCCGGATAGCGATAGACCGCGCCGCGCAGCAGCGTCTCGCCGGTAGACAGCGGGAACTCCTGATAGAACTGCACCGATTCCGGCATGATCGACAGCGCATTGTTGGGGAAGATGCCGTAATAGATCCAGGCCCGGTGCAGGTGCTCCGGCAAGTGCGCCGGCTCGGGCGCGATCTTGATGTACTGGCCGACGCTCCAGCGCCGTCCGGCATGCGGGTTGTAGGTGGCGAAGGACCGCGACACGCCATTGACGAAGGGTTCGTCGAAATAGGTCGCGCCATAGAGGTCCTGCAGCGCCGGATGCGCCATGGCGACGTGGTAGCCTTCATTGTCGACGTCGCGCACCGACTTCCAGTTGACCGGCGATTTCTGCGTCCAGATTCCCCAGGACGGCACCATGTCGGCAACGCGGTAGTGAGCGATCTCCGCCTCGATCGGCTTCAAGAGCTCGGCTACCGAAGGCTGCGGGCCACCCTTGCGGAAACGAATGAAGATGAAGCCCATCCAGATTTCGAGGTCGAGCGGCATCAGGCCGAACTCGGTCTTGTCGAGCTCGGGGAAAGAGCGCGGGCGTGCCGCGCCGCGCAGCGTGCCGTCGAGATTATAGACCCAGCCGTGGAACGGGCAGACCAACGCGTTCTTGCAGGTGCCCCGGCTGTCGGCGACGACGCGACTGCCGCGATGACGGCACATGTTGTTGAAGGCACGCACGACGCCGTCCTTGCCGCGCACGATCAGCGCGCGCTCGCCGATAACGTCCATGGTCAGATAATCGCCTGCATTCGGCACGTCGGAGACGTGGCCGGCGATCTGCCAGTGATTGCGGAAGACGTATTCCTTCTCGAGTTCGAGAAGCGCGTTGGAATGATAACTCCACCCCGGCAAGCCCCGCCGGTCCCAATCGTTGGGGATCGCCACGTCACGGAGGTGCGGGTTCATCAAAATGCTCTTCTTTTGTTGAATGATCATTCAATAAAAGCATATTTTATATTGAAATGCAATGGCTTGTGGAAATATGGAAAATCAATGGCGATGGGTTTTGCCCCGCCTGGGCCGAGAAGCCCCGGAAAATCCGGGCCTTAGTCAGGGATGTGGAACAGCGGTTCCGGCCGCGGATTCGGGCGTTGCGAGAGGGTTCGTTTCGGCACCTCCCGCGCTCCGGATGACCGCGACGGCCATAGCAATTCGGCGCCTGTGTGAGGTCGCTTACAGTCCGCCGCATCCGACAGGCGCATGTGTTTCTTTCGTGAACCAGAGGCGGCTCGCCGGTCCCAAGCAGGAACAAAGGCGGCGGCCC
This sequence comes from Mesorhizobium sp. M1E.F.Ca.ET.063.01.1.1, assembly GCF_003998155.1. NCBI lineage: Bacteria > Pseudomonadati > Pseudomonadota > Alphaproteobacteria > Hyphomicrobiales > Phyllobacteriaceae > Mesorhizobium > Mesorhizobium sp. M1E.F.Ca.ET.063.01.1.1. The sequence goes on along the minus strand of NZ_RZSC01000118.1, from coordinate 6,963 downwards.
TGTTTCAATCCTGTTACACGGCCGATCGCACCCAATCATTCGGCTGTTACCTGGCGCGATTATGTTCGTTTCATAAGGAAAAGAAAGATAACGAAGGGAACAGCCGATGTTTGCGAAAGTCCAGACCACCGACGCCAGCCGCCGCATTTACGGCCCGGAGCGCAATGATCGCCGGCCGAAGCTCGCGCTGCGCCAGCGCGCCAGCGATCATCCGATGGCGATGTTCACGCTGCTCGGCGCCACCGCCTTTGCCGGCATGGTGCTTGCGCCGGCCGCGGGTCCCGCTTTCGCTTCGATCAATCCCCCGGCCAACGTCGTGGAGGGCGCGCCGACCACGCTCAAGACCGCGCGCCTGCCGCAGCCGCAGATCGAGTTCGCCTGCAAAGGCCAGAACTGGGGCGCCGAAAGCCCCGAGTGCCTGCGCGCCATCGCCGAGCAGTCAGGCCAGCACAGAGCCCGCGCGGTGCGCATGATCGCCAACGCGGCGCCGCTCACCAACACACCGAACGTTTTTTAAGGCTCCCCTGAGCGCACCCTCCGCGCTCCAGTCAGGCTCCCGCCGCAATGTCGGTCGGGAGCCTCTTTTTTTGGAATATGTGGCGATTCAGGTGAGGCCGGCCTGCGAATGGCGGCTTCCTGCGCTCCCGGCCCTCGCCGGCCGAAGCCGAAGCACTCACGAGTCGCCGCGCAGTCGAGGCTATGGCCGGCGTAGGCCGGTACTCGCGTACTTGAATGTAAGCTCCGTTTCGGTTCTCGGAAGCCATCGTTCTCCACTCGGCCTGACTTGAATCGCCACATATCCCTGGCACGCCGGATTCAGCCTTCCACGGCCGCCGCCTGATCGGCGATAGCGGAGAGGACTCCGCGGACGTCTAGTGTGGAGAATGGCTTCTCCAGGATCTGCGGGCGCTGGTGCGGCGGCAGCGCCTCGATCTCAGCCTTGGCGCCGATAAGGTCGCCGGTGACCAGCACGAAGCGTTGCGCCAGTCCCGGCCGTTCGGCCAGCAGTTCGCGATAGATCGATATGCCGCTGGTGCCCGGCATGCGCAGGTCGGAAAAGACGATGTCCGGCGGCATCTGCCCGCTCAGCACCTCACCGGCCGACGTCCAGCTTGCGACGACGCGCGATTTCACCGCCATGAGCTCCAGTATGTCGGAGAGAGAAGCGGCGACGTCGGGCTCGTCGTCGATGATCAGCGCATGGCGCAGCCCGCTCGAGCGTGCCGGACCTTCGCCGGTCTTTGCCGTATCGCCGGCGATCGCCGGCAGTTGGACGACGAAGCGCGCGCCGTGCGGCTCAACCTCCTCGAACCAGATGTTGCCGTTGTGGCGCTCGACGATCGATTTCGAGATCGAAAGGCCGATGCCGGTACCGACGCCGACGGGCTTGGTGGTGAAGTAGGATTCGAAGATGCGTGAGCGGATCGCCTCGGGAATGCCGGGCCCGTTGTCCTCGACGGAGAATCCGGGATTGCCGCGCTCGCTGCGAAAGGTCCGCACCTTGATGTGCCGCTCGCCGGTGGCTCCAGCCAGCGCATGCTGGCTGTTGATGAGGAAGTTGGCCGCGACCTGCGTGACATGGTCGGCGTCCGCCATGGCGAGCAGCGGGCCGTTGGCGAAGTCGGTGTCGATGATGATGCCGCTGGAGCGCGCGCCATAGGCGGTAACCTCGAGCGCCGAGCGCATCACCTGGTTGAGGTCGGTTTCGGCCTGCTCGGTCGGATGCAGGCGCACCATCGACAGGAAGCTCTTGACGATGCGGCCGCAGCGTTCGGCGGCCGCGCGCACCTTTTCGGCGCGCACCTTGGTCTGCGGGTCGGTCGCGAATTCATGCAGCAGGGTCGATTGCGCGACCACCACCGCCAGCGGGTTGTTGAGCTCGTGCGAGACGCCGGCGAGCAGCGAGCCCATCGCCGCCATCTTTTCGTTCTGGTGCAGCTTCTCGCGCTGGCGGTTGATCTCTTCTTCGGCGTGCAGCTTCTCGCGCAGGTCGCGGATCGAGCCGAAGATCAGGCGGCGATCGGCAACCCGCATCTCAGTCGCGGTCAGTTCGATCGGGAAAATCTCGCCGGCCGCGTTCTGGGTCACGGTCTCGAGCCGTTGGCCGACCATCGGCGCGCCGCGGCCCGCCATATACTCGGCGCCCGACGCATAGCCCTTGCGGTAGTAGTGCGGAACGATGGTGTCGAGCAGGTCCTTGCCGAGGATATCGCTGCGCGGGAAGCCGAACATCTTCTCGGCGGCCGGGTTGAATTCGATGATGAAGCCCGCCTCGTCGATGACGATGATGGCGTCGAGCGAGGCCTGCAGCATGGTGCGGCGGATGACTTCGCTGGCATGCGCCTCGGAGGGCGAGTGCTCGATGGCGTCGCCGATAGCGAGCGCGATGATGTGCAGCGTCGCCTCTTCCTCGTCGGTCCATTCGCGTTCGGCGACGCAGTCGTTGACCGCCAGCGTGCCCCAGAGATGGCCGTGGGCGAAGACCGACACGGAAATGAAGGATTTTATGTTCTGCTTCTCGAAATCGGCCCTCAGGAAACCATCCAGATTGCGGGTGTGACCGGCAAAGACCTTGCCCTGGCGCTCGTCCTCCTGCAGCCGCTCCAGCAGCGGATCGGAGTTGATGATCGACTGCATGATGACGGTGGGCGATGCCAGCTCGCCGCCGAATTCAGGGTCGATCCAGTAAGCCGAGACGGATTGCGCAAAGCCCTGGCCGGGCAGTTCGCGCAGACGAAACAGAATGCCGCGCTGGCAATCCATGGCCCGGCAGAGCGTTTCCAGCATGCCGTCCATCTCGCGCTGCCAATCGCCCGCCTCGCGCAAACGGCGAACGACGTGGACGGCCGCCATCGCGGCACCCTGGCGGGAGCCGTGCATGTCCATCCGTGCGGCCTCAGCTGTCATCGTCGAACGTCATCCCGGAGCCATATCGGTAAACCATGAAATCCGGCACACAAGCCCCGAAAATCGATCACGGTTTTGCGGGGGCGTGCGCTCAATCGGAATGCTACAGCGTCTTTCACGTATCCGGAAGGATGCGCGGGCCGGAGTCAATTGCCGTCGCTTGTCGGCAGCGAGAAGATATAGCCTTCGCCGCGTACGGTGCGCAGGAATTTCGGGTTGGCCGGATCGGTTTCGATCTTTTTCCTGAGACGCATGATGCGGATATCGACCGCGCGCGACGATTCGGGATCTTCCACGAAGCCGATCGCCTCCGAGATCGCCGCCCGCGTCAGGAGCCGGTTGGCGCGGGTGAGGAAAACCTCCAGCACGTCGAACTCGCTCTTGGCCATCTCGACGACCGCGCCGTTGGCGCCGGTGACCAGCCTGCCGTCGAGATCGGCCTGGAAGCCGCCGAAGTTCATGAAGCGGCGCGTGCCGGCCTCGGCCTTCGCGGCCTTAGGTGCTGCCGGCTGCGGCACGCGGCGCAGCACGCTGCGGACCCTCGCCAGCACTTCGCGCAATTCGTAGGGCTTGACGATGTAGTCGTCGGCGCCGAGTTCCAGGCCGACGATGCGGTCGAGCGCGGTGCCGGCGGCGGTGGCATAGATGATGCCGATCTGGGTCTTCGAACGCAGCCAGCGGCCGAGCGACAGGCCATCCTCGCCGGGCATGGCGATGTCGAGTATGGCAAGGTGGAAGGACTGCGCCTCGAGCAGGCCGCGCGCCGCCGCGGCATTCTCGGCCGTGGCAACGTCATAGCCGTTTGCCCCAAGATATTCGGCAACCGCCTCCCTCAGGTCCGGCTCGTCCTCGACGACGATGATGCGTGCCTTCACAATGGTCTCGCTCCCGCTTTCAGCGGAAAGTAGATTGGGTATAAACATGATGTCCAGCGCTCATCTCGAGTTGTCTGTGGCGGGGTGAAGAAAATGGCAGCACGATCTGTCGTCGCGCTTGTGTCCGTTGCCGAAGTGGTGGCCGGCGACCTTGCCGACCATCTCGAACGGCGCGGGCACGATGTGCGCCAGGCACGCCAGCCCTGGGAGGCGGAGTCGCTGCTCTCCGCGGGGGGCATCGATGTCGTCGTCGTCGGTGACGATGTGACCCAGGCGGACGGTCGCGAGCTGCTCAAGCGTTATGGCGGCGAGAGCGGCTCCGACTTCATCCTGATCTGCCGGCCACGCGACCTTGTCGACAAGGTGCTGGCGCTGGAGCTCGGCGCCGCAGACGTGGTGGAAAGTCCGCTCAATGTGCGCGAGCTCGCTGCGCGCATCGGCGGCCTGCTGATGCGGCGCGGCCGCAACACCCAGGAACTGATCGTGCTGGAGAACGCCACCGTCGACCTGAGGTCGGCCATGGTCATGCATCGCTCCGGTGCCGAGGATCAACTGTCGCCGGGCCAGGTTGCGCTGCTCAGGCTCTTCCTGGCAAGCCCGCGAAAGGTGCTGACGCGCGACGACATCATCGCCGCCGCGCCGGCCGAGAACGCGGACGCTTTCGACCGCTCGATCGATTCGCGGATCGTGAGGTTGCGCCGCAAGCTCGATACCGAGACCATCACCACGATCAGGGGCGCCGGCTATCGCTTCGATCCGCCGACGCCGCGCACCGACTGAGGCGAGGGCGGCCGGGTCATTTCCTTGATCTGGCATCGGATCCCCCAAAACCGATGCTTCGTGCTCAGCGCGCCACAAGGACCGAGGGACCTGAGGGCAAGTCGGCGCTGGCGGTGATTTCGACATGGGCGCGCTCCTTCAGGAGCACCGTTGCCAGCGCGGCAAAGCCGAGCAGCCCTTGCGCGTAGAGCAATGCGGAAAGCACGGAAGCTGCAAACCTGGTGTTCATGTCATTACCCCTAAATCGATATGTATCGGTGCTTCAGGAAACTCCCGAAGCGCCCGCGCCGCTAACGGAGCCCCCCGCTGCGGCGCGGGCCTTCGGTCCTCTCGGCAGCAAGTAGCCGGAGGGGCCGCGCGTCCTCATCAGCCGAAGGCCGACCCGCCAGAGGGCCCTCAGCCGGTGGACGCGCAGGCTGGAAACGATCCAGACCGTGGCGATGAACAGTGCAGTGTGCAGCGTCGAAACCTCGCCCGAATTCATGGCGCCGAGCGTTGCCACGGGGTTGCCGGCGACAGAGCCGGCGCCACCGAGGATGACGGCCGCGACGCCGATCCTGAGAAGCCAGGAGCGTAGGTTCGATTTCCTGCCCATTTTCGTTTGCTGATGTCTGTTCCCGTTGCATCCACATTGCCGCCGGCCTGTATCCGCATCATGCCGCGCAGGCCGCGTTTTGTTGCAATTCGGTTTCGAGATTAGCGAAATAGCTTTCATATCAGAGCCATGCGCACTTTCGTTTGTCGGTTTCCCCTCTGTCGTCGGTAACCATGACAGGCTCACGAGCAGCGTTCTTCCGGGCTGGGGCGTTAATTTTGGGAAACAGATTCGAAACAATAACGAGCATCAAGCGAAATAGGCTTGAAACAGGTGACCTCGATAAAGCGACACATCGAAATGAAGCCGGCCGGACCGGCATAAAGAGAGGGATCGTCATGCATACCGCCATTTCCGCCAAGCTCATCAATGTCACCGCCGCCGCGCTCACCGGCGCGGCATTGCTTTTCGGCAGCAACGCCGCCCACGCCAATCAGATCGTCGCCCGGGTTTCGCTGTCGCAGCAGATCATGGAAGTCACGGTCGACGGCCGTCCGACCTACACCTGGAAGGTGTCGACGGGTGACAGGAGGCACATCACGCCGACGGGATCCTTCAGGCCGACCCGCCTGCACGAGATGTGGTATTCGAAGAAGTACGACAATGCGCCGATGCCGCATTCGGTGTTCTTCAGCGGCGGCTACGCGGTGCACGCCACCTACGCCATCAACCGTCTCGGCCGGCCTGCCTCGCATGGCTGCGTGCGCCTGCATCCCGATGCCGCGGCCGATTTCTACCAGCTTGTCGAGGTTTTCGGCCCGGCCAACACCAGCATCGTCATTGTTAAATAACGGGCTGGGTCAAGTAGCAGGCGGATTGCCGCCTTCGGCGTAGTCTATTAGGCGCAATTTCGGACGGAAAAGCGTTACACACTTTTCCTGAAATTGCTCAGCGCCGAAGCCGTGAGGCCACCGCCAAAAAAGAGGCCGGAATTTTCCGGCCTCTTTTCATTATGGAGCGAATAGGAAGTAGCGAATAGAGATGCCCCGGCGCGCGAACGCCATTCTCCCCTATTCGCTATTGCCTCCGCTTCAGGTCGGCAGCGCCGGCATCAGCTTCGGATCGGGCTTCTCGGCAAGATGCGGCAGATCCTTGCTGGCGATGAAGGTGTAGAACATGGGCACGACGAACAGCGTGAACATCGTGCCGACCAGGATGCCTGTGAAGATGACGAGGCCCATCGAGTAACGGGCCGCGGCGCCGGCGCCGCTGGAGATGATCAGCGGCACGACGCCGAGCGCCATCGCCGCCGTCGTCATCAGGATCGGCCGCAGGCGCACCTTGGCCGAGGCAATGATGGCGTCGCGCCGCCGCATGCCGTGGATTTCGCGCTGCTGGTTGGCGAACTCCACCAGAAGGATGCCGTGCTTGGTGATGAGGCCGATCAGCGTGATCAGTCCGACCTGGGTGTAGATGTTGAGCGTGCCCAGGCCGATGTTGAGCGGCACGATGGCGCCGAAGATCGACAACGGCACCGCCATCATGATGATCAGCGGGTCGCGGAAGCTCTCGAACTGCGCGGCCAGCACCAGGTAGATGACGATCACCGCCGCGGTGAAGGCGATCAGGATGGTGTTGCCCTGCTCCTTTTCCTGCCGAGACTGGCCGGAATAGTCGATGAAGAAAGTGTCGGGCAGCGTCTCCTTGGCAAGATCCTCCAACACCTTCAACCCGTCCCCGGTGGTGACGCCCGGCAGCGGCAAGGCCGAGATCGTCGAGGAATTCAGCTGGTTGAACTGCTCGATCGCCGCCGGCGATGCGTTGGTCGAAATCTTCACCACCGCCGACAGAGGCACCATTTTGCCG
>NZ_RZSC01001189.1:0-1183 GCF_003998155.1 Mesorhizobium sp. M1E.F.Ca.ET.063.01.1.1 | reverse complement strand
TATGCGTTGCGCATGCTGCTCGCCACGGTCGGCGGCGTCTCCTTCCTTGCGGACGAAGCGCGCTCCCGCGCCCTGTTCGAGCGACTGCGGATCGGGCCGCTTTGCGCCACATTGTCGCGGACGGTGGTCGACGCGCGCCGCACCGGCATCTTCCTTTATCGCGAGGCCCGCAATCTGCCTGCCGCCGCTCCGGCGGTGGATGGCATGCTTTGGGACGGCCGGCGGCGGATCACATTGAGCGACAGATCGGGCGGGTTGGTGATCGCGCCCCTCGGGCCGGCCGCGGCCAAACGCGTCGCCGAGGGTGGTGCTCCGGCAAACCTGCGCCGCATGGCGCTGGCCGCCGAACCCGCGCTGTGGCGCGGCGGCGAATGCCTTGATTTTGCTGGCGGCGATGCCTTGCCGCCGCCGATCCCGATCGCACCTGTTGTGGCGCCCTTTGCCCGCTTCCTGCCGTCCTTCGATCTCAAGCCCGCCGCCGCCGTCGCCACGCTGATCGGCGCACCGCCGCTGCCGCCATCGCCTTTTCTCAGCCATGATCGCGGCGGAGCATGGGCGAAAGCTTAACCGAGGCATGCTGTTATGCTTGGCAAGGGGAGGCGCTCTCCCTATGTTAGGCCCAAGCTTCCATCACCATCGTGGGTCCGCATGCGGACGCCAACAGGACAATAGATGAATCCGAATTATCGCAATCTTGCGCTCTGGGCGATCATAGCGGTCCTGCTCATCGCTTTGTTCAATCTTTTCCAGACGCCGCAGACGCGCGGTGCGACTACCGATATTCCCTATTCGCAGTTCCTGCAGGATGTCGGCTCGGGCCGAGTCAAAAGCGTGACCATCACCGGCCCCCGTATCTTTGGCAACTACACGGACAACGCCAACGGCTTCCAGACCTATTCGCCCGGCGATCCGTCGCTGGTCTCCAGGCTGCAGGACAAGAACGTCACCATCAACGCCAAGCCTGAAAACGACGGCTCCGGCTCGCTGTTCTCGATGCTGATCTCGTGGCTGCCGATGATCCTGATCCTCGGCGTGTGGATATTCTTCATGCGCCAGATGCAGTCCGGCTCCGGCCGCGCCATGGGCTTCGGCAAGTCGAAAGCCAAGCTTCTGACCGAGGCGCATGGCCGCGTCACTTTCCAGGATGTCGCTGGCGTCGACGAGGCCAAGGAAGACCTGGAGG
>NZ_RZSC01001188.1:0-1184 GCF_003998155.1 Mesorhizobium sp. M1E.F.Ca.ET.063.01.1.1 | reverse complement strand
TTCTGGGTGAAGCCGAAGTAGCTGGTGAAGGCAGCGTCGAACGCCGCCTTGGCGGGCGAGCCGGCAGCGCTGAAATCGTCGATCGGCTTGACGTCGGTGTTGGTGCCGGCAAACAGATATTCGCCGTTGACGCTGGTGTTCAGGATGCCGGTCATCTGCTGCAGCGCCGAGGCGCCGGCGGTCTGCAGGACGCTGGTCGAGGAGTCGCCCGACACGCCGGCGGTCAGCGCCGACAGGAAGCTCTGCGCGACATCGGAGAGCTGGCCGAGCGAATCCTGGGTCGATGCCAACCGAGCGCCGACCAGCGCGTTGGAATCGATGATGCCGTTCAGCCGGTCGAGGTCGCGCTGGAAGGTGACGGCCTGGGTCGTGCGTCCGCCAAGCGCCAGGCCGACATCCGCGACCTTGCCGGTCTGGGATTCCGTCGTCGCTTTGACGAGCTCAGCCTGCATGCGCATCTGCTGATAGCGCATGGCGTTGGAGATGGCGGCTGAAGAAACGGCTGTCGCTTTCATGGATTATCCCACCGCGCTCAACAGGGCGTTCAGCATGTCGTCGACCGTCTTCATCATCCGCGCCGACGCCTGATAGGTGTGCTCGAGGTCGAGAAGGAGCGACATCTCCTGATCGACATTGACGCCTGTTTCGTTCGACAGCGCCTCGGCCGTGCGCGTGGCCAGCGCCTCCTTGGCGTCGGCGTTGGTCGATGCCTGCTGGCGCACGCCCTCGAACCAGCCGATGGCGTTGGCGGCATAGTCCGAGACGCCGGAGCTGACGGTGATGCCGGCGGATGTGTCGAAAGCCATCGGCTGATCCAGCCTGTTGCCATAGGCGATCAGCAGGTCCGAATAAGAGGCGCCGCTGCCGGGGTTGGAAACATAGGCCGCGCCGTTGGCGCCGCCGTCGCGCAGCAGCGAGGGGCTGCCGCCGGCGCTCGGATCGAACGCGGCGTTGACGCTGATCGAACCGGCTAGGCCATTGACCAGGGTGCCGGCGGCCGGGATGGCCGGCGCGCCGGACCAGGTGAAGAGGCCTGCCGCGTCGGGCTGCGACGGCGCGGTCTCGGCAAATGCCGCGATCAGGCCGCGCGCGATTTCGTCGAGCTGGCTCTGCATGGTCGCGGCGACGCTGTCGCGCAGCTTGAGCATGCCGGCAAGCTTGCCGTCGGCGGTGGCGGTGTCGCC
>NZ_RZSC01001187.1:0-1186 GCF_003998155.1 Mesorhizobium sp. M1E.F.Ca.ET.063.01.1.1 | reverse complement strand
GAAATGCCCGCCAGGCAGTGACGCTTCGGTCATGTCGGCAGCCCGCTTGCGCCATTCGGCGGGGATATTGAACAACGAGGCCATCGTTCCCGACGAGCCGTAGAATACGAGCGTCGGGCAGAGGACCTTGCGGCCGATGTCGGCGGCATCGTGTTCGAGGTCGATGCTGGCTGCCGCCCGATAGTCGGAGCAGGAACCGTGGATCATCCCGGGGTCATGCCAAGCCCGCCGGTACTCGGCGATCATCTCGGGATCGAAACTCGAAATGCTGGTCGCGCCCCAGCCGACTAGGCATGTTTCGTAAAAGAAGTCCGGATCGTTGCCTATGAGGCGCTCGGGCAACGGCTCCGGCTGCGACAGGAAATACCAGTGCCAGTAGGCGCCAGCGACATGCCTGTTCGTGTCCGTGAACATGGCATAGGTCGGCACGATATCCATGACGGTGAGCGACAGGACCGCTTCCGGATGGTCGAGCGCCATCCTGTGTCCGGTCCGTCCGCCCCTGTCGTGGCCGACCACATGGAACCGGTCGAATCCGAGTTGGCGCATCAGGCCGACCTGGTCGTTCGCCATCGCGCGAAAGCTGTAGTTCGACCGATCGGGCAGGCATTTCGGCTTCGAGGAATCGCCATAACCGCGCAGGTCGGCGCAAACGACCGTGAAACGATCCGCGAGCAAGGGGGCGACCCGAGCCCACATCGCCCGGCATTGCGGAAATCCGTGCAGCAAAAGCACCGGCGGCCCGGAACCGCCAACCTCGCAGGCGATGTCCATCCCGTCAATGGTGAAGGCCTTGCGTGCGAAACCTTCAAACATGATCCGCTTGCTCCGCGCTGGCAGCGGCCTTGGCCGCCTCATCGGCAGCCGAGTTATTTCGGAATTTGCCGCTCCGATCCATCCCTACATTCGTTGCAGCGTGTCGCGCCGGCGGCGATCAGATCGGTTCCAGCGCCTACTCGCCCGGCCGGCCTGCGCGCACATTGATGAAACCGCCAAACGCCCTCTGCACGCCGGGGATCAGTCCCCAGATCATGATCGAGACCATCAGCGGCGCGATGACCAGCGTGCGCTGCCAGATGAACCAATCCTCGGTGAGCGGGAACACCACGTAGAGAATGGCGGTGATCAGCGGATAGACGCCGGCAAGAACCAGAAGGGCAAAGCGGGGACGCGAGAAGCGGGTGGG
>NZ_RZSC01001186.1:0-1193 GCF_003998155.1 Mesorhizobium sp. M1E.F.Ca.ET.063.01.1.1 | reverse complement strand
CTGGTGATGAATGCGCCCGTGGCGCGGCTCGTCGCGCGAGGCGCGGAGAAAGCGCTGTTGCTTGATGAGGTCGAGATGCTGCTGGCATCCGGGGCGCTCATAGTCGACGCCTGCCGCAACGTCGTGCGCAAGGCCGATACGGTGGTCTCGCTGGCGACGCGGCCGGTGCTGTTCGCGCTGGCGCGCACGCTGGCCGAAGCCTGGCCGGCCGATGCTTCGCGGGAGGTACTGCTGAGACGCGCCTTCAGGGCCAGGCACGCCGATGAATCGCATCGTGCGCGGCTCAGGGTCGAGATGGGCCGGCTGCGCGCCGAATTGGGCGCGCTGGCCGAAATCAACGCGACGGCGGCCGGCTTCGCCCTCACGCCGCTGAACGCCGCCGAGGTCGCGGTGCTGGCGCCGCCTGTCGAGGAGGAGCACGGCGCTGTGCTCGCCTTCCTCGCCGACGGCGAGTCTTGGTCGAGCTCGGCGCTGGCGATCGCGCTCGGCGCCAGCGCGCGCACCGTGCAGCGGGCTCTGGAAGAGCTTTCGACGGCAAGCAAGGTGCAGGCGGTCGGCCGCGGCAGGGCGCGCCGCTGGATGATGCCGCCGATGACCGGATTCCCGACTGTGTTGTTACTCCCGGGTCCGCTGCCGAGCGACTAGTCTCCCGGCCATTGTTCAGATGGAGATCGAAAATGAAACGAGCCGCTGCCGAGATCCTGCGCGAATATGGACCCTTTCCGGACGCCGAGCGCGTCAATGGCGTCACCTACGACGGCAAGAATGTCTGGTTCGCCACCGGCGATAAGCTGAAGGCGCTTGACCCGGAGAGCGGCAAGATCGTGCGATCGATCGACGTCGCCTCGCATGCCGGGACCGCCTTCGACGGCGAGCACCTCTACCAGATTGCCGAGGACCGCATCCACAAGGTCGACCCCAAGACTGGCAAGGTCGTCGCCACCATCCCGGCCCCCGGCAATGGCGGCGATTCAGGCATGGCCTGGGCCGAAGGTTCGCTCTGGGTCGGCGAATACAGGGCACACAAGATCCATCAGATCGATCCTGAAACGGGCAAGGTGATCCGCACCATCGAGTCGAAGCGCGTCGTCACGGGCGTCACCTGGGTCGATGGCGAGCTCTGGCACGCCACCTGGGAAGGCGAGGAGGGCGACCTGCTGCGCATCGATCCCGAGACCGGCGACGTGCTGCAG
>NZ_RZSC01001185.1:0-1194 GCF_003998155.1 Mesorhizobium sp. M1E.F.Ca.ET.063.01.1.1 | reverse complement strand
GGGCGAGAGACCCGGCCTCGCGTCCGGTCCCCGACGATATTACCCAGACGGCGCCCTACACCGATGCCATCACCGGAAAGCTGATCGTCAGCTTTTTCCACCCGCTGTGGACGCGCGATCATACCGGTATCGCCGGCGTAGCGGGTGCAGATATCACGCTCGACCAGCTCGCGGAAGTCGTCGAGCGCGTGAAGATCGCCGAAACCGGGTTCGGCTTCCTCACGATGTCGACTGGCAACGTGGTGGCGATCAATCCGTCGAGCCAGGCGATCATCGGCCTGACGTCGTCGAGCGATGCGGGCACGCAGGGCGTCACCGGCCTGGAGAGGTCGCTGCGGGCAAGCACGCAGCCGGCTATCGCATCGCTGCCGCTCGACCAGAACAATGACGGGGTCATCCAGCACATCATGCTCGACAACAACGGCGAGCGGGTACCCTATATCGTCGTCCTCAAGAGGTTGAAGCCGATCAATCTGTGGAGTTCGGGGCCTGTCAAGTCCGAGACGATGTCGGTCGGGATCGTCGTTCCCGAACGGGAGATCTATGCGTCCCTGTTCACCGCGCAGCAGAGTATTTCGCGCGCAACCAACCGTATCCTGCTCTTTCAGATCGCCGCGATCGTCGTTTCGCTTCTGATCGTCTTTGCGGCGGTGCTCGGAATCTCGAAGCGCATCACCGCGGGCCTCAGGGCGCTCGCCAGTGCCGCGCAGAGGCTCCAGTCCAAAGACTATTCAGTGCGCGTGAGCATTCCAACACGCGACGAGGTTGGAGCGGCAGGGATCGCCTTCAACCGCATGGCTGAGCAGATCAGCTTTCACACGGAAAACCTCGAGCAACTCGTCGACGAACGGACCAGGGAGCTCGGCGACGCAAATCAGGAGATTTCCGCACTCAACGAAAAGCTGCGGGACGAGAACGTCCGCCTCGGCGCAGAGCTCGCGGTTGCCAGGCAGATCCAGATGATGGTCCTGCCGAAACCATTCGAACTCGAAGCGATTCCGGGGCTGGAGATCGCGGCCTACATGCGGCCGGCCGACGAGGTCGGCGGGGACTACTACGACGTCCTGCAGAACGGATCACGGGTCAAGATCGGCATCGGCGACGTGACCGGTCATGGTCTCGAGAGCGGCGTGCTGATGCTGATGGTCCAATCCGTTGCACGCGCCTTGCAGGAGGCCAACGAAGGGGATCCGC
>NZ_RZSC01001184.1:0-1197 GCF_003998155.1 Mesorhizobium sp. M1E.F.Ca.ET.063.01.1.1 | reverse complement strand
CATTCGAGGCTTATGTCCCTGCCTTCAGCCATCTTCCGCAACGACGAGACCGCTCTATATGGGGGCTCGGCGAGGCGCAATCGAGGGAACGGCGTCGGGCGGCGCAAAGCTGGCCGTGGTCCAAAACAAAGGCGGCGCCCGTGGAGGACGCCGCCTTTGCGCCAACACATGTCGGCTGTTCAGGTGTTGCTTGCGGTGCCCGCCGTCGGGAATCGGCGGGCGAATTCCTTCTCGTCGCCAGCGGCCAAGAGCTTCGCCTGCTCGATCCATTTCTCACGCGCGATACGACCGTCGAAATTCAGCACGTCTTCGATGCGCTTGACGTCGGCCTCGGTCCACGCGGCGATCTGGGCGTAGGTCGTGACGCCCTGGCCCTTGAGCAGCTTTTCGTTGACCGGGCCGATGCCGATCAGGCGGCGCAGATTGTCGCCCTTGCCGGCGGCCGCCTTCGGGGCAGCGGCCTTCTTCGGAGCCGGGGCCTTCTTCGGCGCCGCGCTTGCCTTCGGCGCGGCGGATTTAGCCGCCGGCTTCGGCTGAGCCGCCGGCTTGGCCGCGGCGGGTTTGGCCGCAGCCGATTTCGCCGGCGACGATTTGGCCTCGGCCGGTGTCGACATCAGCGCCGTCGGCGCAGGCGCGGCGGCCTTGTTGGCGCCGGTCTTGGCGGGCGTGGAAGGCGCCTCGCGCAGCCGGCCCTCGAGGTCGGCGCGGGCGCGGCTGCATGCGTCGAGTTCGCCGCTCAGGCGATTGGTATCGGCGCGCAATCTATCGCGTTCGCTCTTCGTGCGGTCGAGATCGCCGCGCAGGCTGTCGAGCTCGCCGCGCAGCCGGCCCCAGAAGAACCAGCCAACCAGAATACCCACAATGAACGCCAGGAGCATGTAGAAGAAAGTGCTCATTTCCCTCTCCAGTCCGATCTGTCGGCCGCGGCCCGGAATGGCGAGCTTGCCGCAAGGATCGTCTATCGTTCCGCGGTCGGCGGAACAGCCGCTTCAATCGAGCTGTCGGCGCGTGGCTCTCCTCCAGCTATAGCCGACGGCCGTCATCGCATCCGCCGAAGCGCAACACGGGCCGTCACTGGCCCGCGCTATGCGTCCGGCTGAGCTTGAGGCGGGACGCTATCATACGGCCCGTGGAAAGCTAATTGAAAAATGCGGCGGAGAGTTATTGAAGAACAGATATTTAGGACGACAATAGAGC
>NZ_RZSC01001183.1:0-1198 GCF_003998155.1 Mesorhizobium sp. M1E.F.Ca.ET.063.01.1.1 | reverse complement strand
CCCCGGGCTTCGTCCCCTGCCGAAGCTGCAAAAGCCTGGCCCGCGCCTGCGCGCCATAGGCGGCAAGCCGGCCCGGTTCCCAGATCTGAAAGAAATTGCCGCGGCCGACAAACGCCACCTCGTTCGAGATACCCGTGTGGTCGCGAATGAAATCGGTCATCGTGATGCGGCCGTCCTGGTCGAGTTTCAGGAACGTCCCGTCGCCATGGCAGAAGAACGACATATCGTCCGCCGTCTGCAGGAAGGGATCCTCGAGCGCGATCCGCTGCTCGTAGCGATCGAGCAGATCGAGCCCGCCGACGTCCATCGCCGGAAGGTCCAGACAGCGTAGCGCATAGAGCTCCGCATAGCCACGTTTCTGCACGACCGCGCGGAAATGCGCCGGGACCGACACCCGTCCCTTGGCATCGATCCTGTTCACTGCGTTTGACAGAAATCGGTCCACTACACGTTACAGCCGCTGTCGCCGCCGCACCCCTTCCCATGTTTTTCTCCGCGCCACCGCCGCGCATCATCTCGCGACCTTCATTCGCCAAGGCGAAAACCGGCAAACGCGCAGCCGCCGCGACTGCCCGATTGGCGTACGCTTCACCCTGACGCGGAACGAAGGCTTGATGATGCAAATGGGATATCATGGGGCACTATGGGCGTCAACGGGAACGGGCATCACAAACGCGCGCCACAACTAGGGAAGGGCAAGCTGAAGGCACGTCTCGTCTTTATCCTCTATTAAGCCTAACGAAGCGTTTAGAGCGCGCTGGCCCAAAAGGACGCTTCTTGCTGCAGATGGCTGGCGCGCCTAGCGTCGAACCTCTGTTCAGCGAAGGAATGAGCCCATGTCCGAAACCGCGAAGTCACGCGCCGCGGCGCTCGCCCATCTGCGCAGCCGCGATTTCGCCAAGGGCGACCCGATCCCCCTGCCGCTGACCATGGCTTCGATCTTCCATTCGCCGGGCGACGCGACGGGCTTCGATCAATACGGCCGCTTCAGCAATCCGACCTGGCATGCCGTCGAGCATGTGCTTGGCCATCTTGAAGATGCGCAATGCGTCGCCTTTCCGTCGGGAATGGCGGCGATTTCGGCGACGTTCTTTGCGCTCGTCAAATCGGGCGACCGCATTCTCTTGCCCTCGGACGGCTACCATACGACACGCGCGCTGGCGGAGCGTTTCCTGAAACCGCTTGGGGTCGCCTATGA
>NZ_RZSC01001182.1:0-1203 GCF_003998155.1 Mesorhizobium sp. M1E.F.Ca.ET.063.01.1.1 | reverse complement strand
GGCAGGACAGGCAATCTCTTATGTTGCAGCGCAGCAAAATGCCGGCTGCCTCAGGCGGCCCTGCGCAGCGCGTGGAAATAAAATCCGTCGGTGCCGCTGAGCGCCGGCGACAGCGAGATGCCGCCGGCGTCGGCGATGCGCGCGGCGCCTTCGTGGCCGGGGAAATGGCTGTTCCAGAGCTGGCGATGATCGACCGACGCAAAGTCGCCGTGGCGCCCGCGGAAGGCCGCGACCTGCTCGCCGTTCTCCGCATCGAATACCGAGCAAGTGATGTAGACCAGCAGTCCGCCGGGTTTGACGAAGGCCTGCGCCGCGTCGAGGATCGCCTGCTGCTCGCCCTTGCGGGCATCGAGCTGCCTGTCGGTCAGCCGCCATTTGGCGTCGGGCCGCCGCCGCCAGGTGCCGCTGCCGGTGCAGGGCGCGTCGATCAGCACGACATCCATATGACTGGCCAGCGGCGTGAGTTCCGCGGGTTTGCTGACGATTTGGATGTTGCGGCTGTGCGCGCGGCGAATGCGCTCGAAGATCGGCGCCAGCCGCACCTTCTCCGCATCATGGGCAAAGAGCTGGCCTGTATTGCCCATCTCGGCCGAGAGCGCCAGCGTCTTGCCGCCAGCGCCGGCGCAATAGTCGAGCACCTGCATGCCGGGCATGGCACCGGCAAGTACCGCGGCAAGCTGCGAGCCCTCGTCCTGCACTTCGAACCAGCCTTTCTGGAAAGCGGGCTCGGCCTGCACGTTCGGATGCCTGCCGTCACCGTCGATCGGCGGGATGCGGATGCCGTGCGGCGCGATCGCGGCGGGCGCCGCACCCGTGCCCTCGAGTTCGGCCAGCACCCTGCCGCGATCGGACAGCAAGGCATTGACCCTGAGGTCCAGCGGCGGGCGCATGGCGAGAGCCGCACCCTCCTCGACCCAATCCTGGCCATAGGCCTGTTCGAGCAGCGGCGCGCACCAGTCCGGAACATCGGCCCGCACGGCGTCAGGCGCATCGGCCGGCAGGCGTCCGGCAACCGCTTTCAATTCGGTGGCGCTGAGCAGAGGCGGCGCGAACTTGTCGCCGTCGAGCGCGTCGTTGAGCGACTGCGCCGTCTGGCCCCATTCGAGCAGCAGCGCGCCGAAGCCGATGGCGCGCGGCGTGTCCTCACCGAAGAGCCAGCCGGCCGAGCGCTTGCGGCGCAGCGCGTCGTAGACGATGTTGCCG
>NZ_RZSC01001181.1:0-1206 GCF_003998155.1 Mesorhizobium sp. M1E.F.Ca.ET.063.01.1.1 | reverse complement strand
GCCGATATCCTGCGCGAGATGATCGGCTTTGCCGCCGAGCGGCTGATGGAGCTGGAGGTGGGCGCCGCCACCGGCGCGGCCCATGGCGAGAAGAACCCGCTGCGGCTTGTCCAGCGCAACGGCTACCGCGACAGAGACTGGGAGACGCGGGCCGGCACCGTCGAGCTGCGCATCCCCAAGCTCAGGAAGGGCTCTTACTTCCCGAGCTTCCTTGAGCCGCGGCGCATGGCCGAGAAGGCGCTGATCGCCGTCATCCAGGAGGCCTACGTCCAGGGTATCTCGACGCGCTCGGTCGACGACCTGGTCAAGGCGATGGGCATGAGCGGCGTCTCCAAGAGCCAGGTCAGCCGGCTGTGCGAGGAGATCGACGGCAAGGTGAAGGCCTTCCTCGACAGGCCCATCGAGGGCGACTGGCCCTATCTGTGGATCGATGCCACCTACCTGAAGGTGCGCCGCGGCGGACGCATCGTCTCGGTCGCCGTCATCATCGCCGTCGGGGTCAACGCAGACGGCCGGCGCGAAGTGCTGGGCATGGGGGTCGGCACGTCTGAGGCCGAGCCGATCTGGACGGAGTTTTTGCGCAAGCTGACCCGCCGCGGCCTGCGCGGCGTCAAGCTCGTCGTTTCCGATGCCCATGAAGGCATCAAGGCGGCCGTCACCAAGGTGCTGTGCGCGACATGGCAGCGCTGCCGGGTCCATTTCATGAGGAACGTGCTGGCGCATGCCGGCAAGAGCGGCCGCCGCGTCGCCTCGGCCTTCATCGCCACCGCCTTCGCCCAGGAGACGGCCGAGGCCGCCAGCACCCAATGGCGCGCCGTTGCCGACCAGATCCGGCCGAAGGTGCCCAAGCTCGCCACCATCATGGACGATGCCGAGCCCGACGTGCTTGCCTACATGACCTTCCCCAAGGAGCACCGTGCCAAGCTGCATAGCACCAACCCGATCGAGCGCCTCAACGGCGAGATCAAGCGCAGGACCGAGGTCGTCGGCATCTTCCCCAATGACGATGCCATAGTCCGTCTCGTCGGCGCCCTCCTGCTCGAACAGAATGATGAATGGGCCGTGCAGCGGGCCCGCTACATGACCCTTGAGACCATCAGCCAGATGAGCGATGATCCGCTCATCAGCCTGCCGGCAGTGGCGCGCTGATCAGTCCGGCCCTTGCCGGAGAGCACGGCGACCAATGCCGTTACCTACACCACGCCA
>NZ_RZSC01001180.1:0-1209 GCF_003998155.1 Mesorhizobium sp. M1E.F.Ca.ET.063.01.1.1 | reverse complement strand
CCTGCGCACGTTCCGGCATGTGGCCGGCATGACGCCCTACCAGTTCCTGCTGCGGACCAGGCTGCACCGCGCCGCGGTGCAATTGCGCGCGTCGGACGAGGCGATCTCGACGATCGCTTTGGATGCCGGCTTCAACGATCTGTCGACCTTCAACCGCCGGTTCAAGCGCGAGATGGGCGAGGCTCCCGGCGCCTATCGCGCCCGCCGTTCCAGCCGACCGGGTTGACGGCGATAGGTGTAACGATGGGTTCGCGTGGGCTTATCATTGCGCTTCGTCCTGCTGTTGAGTTTGTCCCGGGCCAAGCGATTTGATGGCGGCGTCGACGCTTTGGAATATCCGCTGCGTGCCGACCAGGTCGGCGACCCCGAACCGTCTCAGCGCCTCCTGGGCGCGGAGCGATTCCATGCGCGCGACGGCAAAGACGGCGCCTTTGTCGCGGCAATGGCGGATGACGTCGATCAGCGCCTGGGCGGCGGTGTAGTCGATCTCGACGATGTTGCTGGCCTCCAGCACCACTAATTTCACCTCATCGCTTCTGGCGTCGACCAGATCGCGCAGGCCGCGCTTGAAACGGTCTGCGTTGACGAAAGAAAGCGGCGCCTGGAATGCAGCCACCAGCACGCCGGGACGCTGCTCACCCGCGCTGGGACCGCTTGGCGGCCACCAGACCGACGTGCCCGGCACCTGCGCCAGCTCAATTGGCTCAGTGCGCGTGGAGCCCCAGATGCCGTGCAGCAGCGACAGGCCGATGCCGATCGCCACGCCGGTCTCGATCGGCAGGACGACGATCGCGACCATGGTGATCAGGATCAGCGCGAACTCGAACGGCGCTTGGCGATAGACGGCGGCGAACACCTGCCAGCGTAGGATATGCTGGGCGACGAACATCAGCACGCCGGCAAGGGCTGCCTGCGGCACGTTGGCAAGCAGGCTTCCGCCAAAGGTGCTGAGCGCCAGCACGATGGTCGCGGCAATCAGGCCGGACAGCTGCGAGCGACCTCCGGTCTGGGCGGCGATGGCCGTGCGCGGAGGACTGGAGTTGACGGCAAAGGCACCGAACAGGCCGGCCACAATGCTGCCCGCGCCAACGCCGACAAAGTCACGGTTGACATCGGGCGCTTCGCCATCCTGCGGCGCGAAGGATCGGCTGGTGGCCGCCGTCTGCACCATGACGACGATGGCGATCAGCAGCGCGAGCGGGACAAGGG
>NZ_RZSC01000117.1:0-11767 GCF_003998155.1 Mesorhizobium sp. M1E.F.Ca.ET.063.01.1.1 | reverse complement strand
GCGCCGCCCGACGCCGTTCCCTCGATTGCGCCTCGCCGAGCCCCCATATAGAGCGGTCGACTGAATTGACCGCATTCGAGGCTTATGTCCCTGCCTTCAGCCATCTTCCGCAACGACGAGACCGCTCGCCAGTTCGTCTTCGACCGGCCGCACGAAATCATTGTCGCGCGCAGCGCGGCCGAGTTCACGCCAGCGCTCGAGGCAGCGCAGGCGGCCTCCGACGCCGGCAAATGGCTGGCAGGCTATTTCTCCTACGAGGCCGGCTACCTGCTCGAGCCAAAGCTGGTGCCATTGTTGCCTGAAGGACGCCGCGCGCCACTGATCTGTCTCGGCGTCTTCGACGCGCCGCTCGAACAGGCGGTGCCGAAGGGTTCGGGCCCCGCCAGCAACGGCCCGATCTTCGACGCCAGGGCAAGCTGGTCCGCCAAGGACTACGCCGTCCGCTTCGCGCGCCTTCACGAACACATCCGCAAGGGCGACTGCTACCAGGGCAATCTGACCTTTCCGGTCCATGCGCAATGGTCCGGCGATCCGCTTGCCGCCTTCGACGCGCTGACCGAACGCCAGCCGGTGAAATACGGCGCGCTGATTTCGCTTGGCGATCCGGTCGTGCTGTCGCGTTCGCCGGAACTCTTCTTCGAGATCGACGCCGAAGGCATGATCGAGACGCACCCCATGAAGGGCACCGCGCCGCGCGGCGCGACCAGGGCCGAGGACGCGCGGCTGAAGGCGTTCCTGCGCAACGACGAAAAGAACCAGGCCGAGAACCGCATGATCGTCGACCTGCTGCGCAACGACATTTCGCTGATCAGCGAGGTCGGCACGCTGGAGGTGCCGGAATTGTTCCGCATCGAGACCTATCCGACGGTGCACCAGATGGTGAGCCGGGTGCGGGCGAAACTCTTGCCGGATGTCGGCATTCGCCGGGTCTTTGCCGCGCTTTTCCCTTGCGGCTCGATCACCGGTGCGCCGAAGATCCGCGCCATGGAGATCCTGCACGATCTGGAGAGCGTGCCGCGCGACGTTTATTGCGGTGCCATCGGCTGGGTCGCACCCGGCGGCACGATGCGCTTTTCGGTGGCGATCCGCACCATCTCGCTCTTTGCCGATGGCGAGGCCGTCTACAATGTCGGCGGCGGCGTCGTCTTCGATTCGACGGCCGATGAGGAGTACCGGGAGTGTCTTCTGAAAGCGCGCTTCGCGACGGGAACCGTGCCGACTTCGAACTGATCGAGACCATGCGCTGGGAGCCTGGCTCGGGCTTCCTGCGCTTCGACCGCCATCTTGCGCGGCTTTACGCTTCCGCCGCGGAGCTCGGCTTTGCCTGCGACCCGCAACGGATCGGTGAGGTGCTGATGGGCGCGGTCGGCGGGCAGCAAATCGCGATGCGCACCCGGCTTGCCCTGCAGCGCAATGGCGAAGCGACAGCCGCCGCGCAACCTTACGAACCGCTTCCGGCCGGCAAGGTGTGGCGGCTGCGGCTGGCGCGAACCCGGCTCGATTCCAGTGACATGCTGCTGCGCCACAAGACCAGCCGGCGACAGGTCTACACGCACGCACGTGCCGAATATCTCATCACGCAAGCCGACGAGGTGCTGCTCGCCAACGAGCGTGGCGAACTCTGCGAGGGCACGATCACCAATCTCTTCGCCGACTTCGGCGACGGTGTGCTGGCGACGCCCCGGCTCGACTGCGGCCTTTTGCCTGGAATATTGCGCGGCGAGCTTCTGGACGAAGGCCGCGCCGTGGAAGCGATCTACAGCTACGACGATCTCAAGTCGGCGAAGGCGATCTTTGTCGGCAATTCACTGCGCGGGCTGATCCCGGCGCAACTGGCCTGACACTGGAGCCGCCAGTCGTTTTCTGTTTGAGAAAAGCCATTTTCTGTTTGAGAGAAGCATGATCGTTCGCCAGCCGACCCACATGCCCCCAACCCACATGCCCTATGACGGGTCTTCAAAGCCTTTCACCATCGGCCTCAAACCGCTCGAGCTCGATCGCTGGATCGAGATCGATCGGTTCCTTCTGCCCCATCTCGCAGAGAAGCGGCGGCTTTACACGGAAATCCCGGAAAAGGTCTTTGTCGAGGAAGACGGCACCCGCGACGCGCAGCGCGAGGTGCTGGACCTCCTCTCCGCCTATCTTCCGGCAAAATATCCTGAGACACACCGAGGTATCGGCTCGGATGTCGAGGTTGTCGGCCTCGAGCAGGCAACGGGCGGACTGGCTCCCGATTTGCTGGAAGCGCCGCTTGTCCGGGCGTCCCTGCTGGTCCAGGAAGATCTGATCCTGATGCGCCGGGGCGACGACGGCTGGCGGCTCGCCGCCGGCTCGCTCTGTTTCCCCTCATCCTGGTCGCTCCAGGAAAAATTCGGCAAGCCGCTTCAGGAGATCCATGCGCCCGTGCCTGGCTTCGGCCCCGGCACGCGGCCGGCCGATTTGATCAACCGCATGTTCGACGGGCTGCAGGGCCAGGCGGTCGAACGCTTCAACTGGTCGATCCAGGCGGGCGACGCACTCTATCATCCGCTTTCCAACATCCAGCGCCTCGACCGCGCCACCAACCGCCCGACGCGCTTTCCGGACGGCGACATCAACGCGCATGCCTTCATCCGCGTCGAGCGCCAAACGCTGCGCAAGCTGCCGGTCTCGCGCGACATCCTCTTCACAATCCGCATCCATCTCGACCCGCTGGCCGTGCTTGCCCGCCACCCAGACAAGCCAGCGCTCGCGGCCTCTTTCGCCGGGCAGCTCAACGCCCTCGATCAGGAACAGCTCGACTACAAGGGCCTGACCGCCGACCGCGACCGGCTGGTCAGCTTCCTCGACGGCATGGCCAAGGCGGCTTAACCACGCCATCATCGCGACTTAGCCGGCGGTTGGCGCTTTTCGCTGGTTTGTGACAATGATCTGTGGTGTAGCGCTTCCGGCGGAAACGCCGGATTTTGCATGTGTTTGAAGGAGTGTCCCAGAAAATGGCGAATGAAAACTGGCCCGTTTACGGTGAAATCACCGGCCCTGTCGTGATGATCGGCTTCGGCTCGATCGGACGGGGAACGCTGCCGCTGATCGAACGCCATTTCAAGTTCGACAAGTCGCGCATGGTGGTCATCGACCCGCTCGACACCGACCGCAAGCTGCTCGACGAGCGCGGCATCACCTTCATGCAGGACGCCGTCACCAAGAAGAACTACAAGAAGCTGCTGACCCCGCTTCTCACCAATGGCGGCGGCCAGGGCTTTTGCGTCAACCTGTCGGTCGACACCTCCTCGCTCGAATTGATGAAGCTCTGCCGCAAGCTCGGCGTGCTCTACATCGACACCGTGGTCGAGCCCTGGCTTGGCTTTTATTTCGACGAAACGGCCGACAATGCCTCGCGCACCAACTACGCGCTGCGTGAAACCGTGCGCGAAGAGAAAGAGAATAATCCCGGCGGCAGCACGGCGATCTCCTGCTGCGGCGCCAATCCCGGCATGGTCTCGTGGTTCGTCAAGCAGGCGCTGGTCCACCTGGCCACCGATCTCGGGCTCGAATTTGCCGAGCCCGAGCAGCACGACCGCGAGGGCTGGGCCAAGCTGATGAAGAAGACCGGCGTCAAGGGCATCCACATCGCCGAGCGCGATACCCAGCGCACCAAGAAGCCGAAGCCGATGGACGTGTTCTGGAACACCTGGTCGGTCGAGGGCTTCATCTCGGAAGGCCTGCAGCCGGCCGAGCTCGGCTGGGGCACGCACGAAAACTGGATGCCCAAGAACGGCAAGAAGCACAAAAACGGCTCGCAGGCGGCGATCTTCCTGGAGCAGCCCGGCGCCAACACGCGCGTGCGCAGCTGGTGCCCGACGCCCGGCGAGCAATACGGTTTCCTGGTGACGCACAACGAGTCGATCTCGATCGCCGATTTCTTCACCGTGCGCGGCAAGAAGGGCAAGGTGAACTACCGCCCGACCTGTCACTATGCCTACCATCCCTGCAATGACGCCGTGCTGTCGCTGCACGAGATGTTCGGCGCCGCCGGCAAGGCGCAGCCCGTCCACCATGTGCTCGACGAGAACGAGCTGGTCGACGGCGTCGACGAGCTCGGCGTGCTGCTCTACGGCCACGACAAGAATGCCTACTGGTACGGTTCGCAGCTGTCGCTGGCCGAGGCGCGCAAGCTGGCGCCTTACCAGAACGCCACCGGCCTGCAGGTCACCTCGGCGGTGCTCGCCGGCATGGTCTGGGCGCTGGAAAATCCGGCGGCCGGCATCGTCGAGTCCGACGAGATGGATTACCGGCGCTGCCTGGAAGTGCAGTTTCCCTATCTCGGGCCGGTCAGGGGCTATTACACAGACTGGACGCCGCTCGATAACCGCCCGGGCCTTTTCCCGGAGGATCTCGACAAGGACGACCCGTGGCAGTTCCGCAACATCCTGGTGCGATAGCAGCCAGGCCTACCGCCGTCTCCACCTTGCAATCGCCCGGAAATCGGGCGATTGAAGACGGGCGGCCTAGAGCGACACGCGTCCATTCGGATGCACCAAGTCCGCTCTAGCACATTGAATGGACGCGTCGTGCCATCCGAAATCGAAGTCGATTTTCGGGCCGATGCGAGAGGAGAGGGTTTTCAAATGACCATTGCGCGCAAATTGCTTTCGGCAAGCGCCGCGGCAAGCCTTCTGGCCGCTGCCGCCTGCACCACCACCGGCCCTTCCGAGCCGATCGCAGCGGCGCCGAAGGGCGTCGAGGGCAACTGGATCGACGCCAAGGGCACCGGCCTGTCGACCTTCGCGGCAGGCAGCTTCACGACCGTCGCCACCGACACCGGCCAGAAGCTGTCCGAAGGCAGCTACACCATGACCGGCCCGACCTCGGTCGAGATCCACGGCACGTCGCTGATCCGCCAGACGCCGGTCAGCTTCAACTGCCTGATGGTCTCCACCAGCCAGCTCAACTGCACCAGCGCCAGCGGTCAGAACTTCGTGCTGACGCGCCGGGCATAAGCCGTTAGGCATCGACCCTTTTCAGGGACGGCGGCGCAAGCCGCCGTCCTTTTTTGTGCCGGCAAACTTCCTCCCGATTTCCGCTTGCATCGACCAAAACGCGATGTGAACATGACCCGAAGCTGGCTGTTATGTTCCAGTCAAGCGAGGGCGTTAAGCACATCAGGTCAGCTTATCCGGGAGACGAAGATGAAGAAAATTGCCGCCATTCTAGCCCTGTCTGCCTCGACGCTTGGCCTGTCGGCCGGAACCTCTTTTGCCGACTACACGCTGAACATCCTGCATTTCAACGATTGGCATAGCCGCATCGAAGGCAATAACAAATACGAGTCGACATGTTCCGCCGAGGAGGAAACCAAGGGCGAATGCATCGGCGGCGCGGGCCGGCTGGTCACGGCGATCGCGCAGGAGCGCAAGAAGCTGGAAGGCCAGAACGTGTTGCTGCTCAACGCGGGCGACAGCTTCCAGGGATCGCTGTTCTACATCACCTACAAGGGCGCCGCCGAGGAGGAGTTTCTCAATCAGATGAAACCCGACGCGGTGACGCTCGGCAACCACGAATTCGACGACGGTGAGAGCGCGCTGGTGCCTTTTGTCGATAAGGCGAAGTTCCCGGTCGTCAGCGCCAACGTCATGCCCAACGACAAATCCGGCGCCGCGGGCAAGATCAAGCCGTCGATCGTGGTCGAAGTCGGCGGGCAGAAAATAGGCATCGTCGGCGCCGTCACCAACGACACGCCGGAACTCGCCTCGCCCGGTCCCAACATCGCCATCGCGGACGACGTCAAGTCGATCACCGCCGAGGTCGAGAAGCTGAAGGGAGAAGGCATCAACAAGATCATCGCCGTAACGCACATCGGCTACAACCGCGAGCGCGATGTCATTGCGAAAATCCCGAGTATCGACGTGGTGGTCGGCGGGCACAGCCACACGCTCCTGTCCAACACCGACCCCAAGGCGGCAGGCCCCTACCCGACGATGGTCGACAACCCCGACGGCTACAAGGTGCCGGTCGTGCAGGCGGCGTCCTATTCGAAATATCTCGGCGAGTTCAAGGTCGTGTTCGACGACAACGGCGTCGTCAAGGAAGCGAACGGCGACCCGATCTTTCTCGACAAGTCGATTACACCGGATCCCGCCGTGCTCGCCCGCATCAAGGAACTCGGCGCGCCGATCGAGGCGCTGAAGAACAAGGAGGTCGCCGAGACCACCAAGCCGATCGACGGCAGCCGCGAGAATTGCCGGGCGCGGGAATGCGAGATGGGCAACCTCGTCTCCGACGCCGTCCTCGACCGGGTGAAAGGCCAGGGCGTCGAGATCGTCATCTCGAACGGCGGCGGCCTGCGCGCCTCGATCGACCAGGGCACCGTGACCATGGGCGAGGTGCTGACGGTCCTGCCGTTCCAGAACACGCTGGCGACGTTCAAGATCTCCGGCAAGGATCTGGTCGCCGGGCTGGAAAGCGGGCTCAGCCAGATCGAGGACGGCGCGGGACGCTTCCCGCAGGTCGCCGGGCTGAAATATTCCTTCGACAAGTCGGTGGCGCCCAATGCCGGCCGCGTCAAATCCGTCGAGGTGATGGAGAACGGCGCCTGGGCGCCGATCAATCCCGACAAGCAGTATCTTGTCGCCACCAACAATTACGTGCGCCAGGGCGGCGACGGCTACAAGGTCTTCGCCGAGAAGGCCACCGACGCTTACGACTACGGCCCTGGCCTGGAGCAGGTGGTGGCCGACTATCTCGGCGCGCACCGGCCTTATACGCCGAAGCTCGACGGCCGCATCACCGAGGTCGGCGCGACGGTAGCCGCGGCTGAACCGGCAAAGCCCGCCGAGGCAGCTCCGGCCACGACGGCACAGGCCACCGAGCCTGCCAAACCGGCCGAGACTGCGCCCGCGATGCCGGCTTTGCCGTCCAATTCCGGCGACATCGCCGGCACACCGCCGACCGTTCCGGCTGAAACCGCGCCTGCGGCGCCCGCCGCCGAACCGGCGAAGCCTGCCGAGCCGGCACCGGCCGGGGCCAAGCCGGCTGAGACTGGCCTAGAGACCAGTCATGTCATCGCCGCCGGTGACACTTATTGGGACCTGGCCAAGAAGAACTATGGCGACGGCGCCAAATGGAAGCTGATCTCCGAGGCCAACAAGGACTACAGGCCGCGCCGGCTGCCGCTCGGCGCGACGCTCACCATTCCACCGGCCGCGAAGTAATCTCTCGCCGGAAAATTCAGGGGCACCCGTCCGGCAACCGGGCGGGTGTTCCGTTTTCATGCGGGAGCGGGATAAGGTGCGGCCAGACGCTACATTGAAAAGCAGCAGGGCGTCGCTAGTTTCACGGCGCCCGTCCGGAGACCGTTGATGACGCTTGCCAACCCTGCCGATGCGAAAGCCGCCGAGACCGCCGGTCCGGCGCTGGCAGGCGCCGCACCGATAAAGGCCGGCAAGATCGGCATCATGCTGATCAATCTCGGCACGCCCGACGGCACCGATTTCAAGCCGATGTGGCGCTATCTCAGGGAATTCCTTTCCGATCCGCGGGTCATCGAGCTCAACAAGGCGATCTGGTATCCGATCCTTTACGGGCTGGTTCTCACGACGCGGCCCAAAAAGTCCGGCGCCAACTACGCCAGGATCTGGAACCGGGAGAGGAACGAGTCGCCGCTGCGCACCTTCACCCGCTCTCAGGCCGGGAAGCTGGCCGGTGCCCTCGCTGACTTGCCGAATGTCGTGGTCGACTGGGCGATGCGCTACGGCAATCCCTCGACGGAGAGCGTCGCCCTCCGACTGGTCGAACAGGGTTGCGAGCGCATCCTTTCCTTCCCAATCTACCCGCAATATTCGGCGACGACGACGGCGACCGCCAACGACCAGCTATTCCGCGCGCTGATGAGGATCAGGCATGCGCCGGCGATCCGCAGCGTGCCGCCCTATTACGACGAGCCGGTCTATATCGAGGCGCTCGCCCGTTCGATCGAGCGAAATCTGGCGACGCTCGATTTCGTGCCGGAGGTGGTGATCGCCTCCTATCACGGCATTCCGAAGCCTTATTCCGACAAGGGCGATCCTTATGAGGCACATTGCCTCGAGACGACGCGGCTGCTGCGGGCAAGGCTCGGCTGGGATGACAAAAAGCTCATCATCACCTTCCAGTCGCGCTTCGGCGCGCAGGAATGGCTGCAGCCCTATACCGACGTCACCGTCGAGAAGCTGGCGAAGGAAGGCGTGAAGTCGATCGCCATCGTCAATCCGGGTTTCTCCGTCGACTGCATCGAAACGCTGGACGAGATCGGCCGTGAAGCGGCCGAGACGTTCCATCACGCCGGCGGCAGGAACTTCGCCCATATTCCTTGCCTCAACGACAGCGCCGAGGGCATGGCGGTGATCGAGGCGCTGGTGCGGCGCGAGTTGTCCGGCTGGGTGTGACGGGCTTCATCGACAGACCCTGAAACCGGTGCGCAAAAGCGTCCGCTAACCAATATTAGCGATCACATGATTGTAACGCTGCGGAAACACACTTAAGTGATTCCGTGAGGTCGCCGCCTTTGAGGGAGAAACGAAATGGGCTTCAGCGGTTTCGATATTGCCATCATTGTTCTTGTCTTTCTCGTCGTCATCCTTCTTTTCAAAGGCATCAAGACGGTGCCGCAAGGTTACAATTACACGGTGGAGCGCTTCGGGCGGTACACCAAGACGCTGACGCCTGGCCTCAACATCATCAACCCGATCTTCGAGCGTATCGGCGCCAAGATGAATATGATGGAGCAGGTGCTGGATGTTCCGAGCCAGGAAATCATCACCCGCGACAACGCCATCGTCGGCGTCGACGGGATCGCCTTCTTCCAGATTCTCAATGCGGCGCAGGCCGCTTACCAGGTCTCCGGTCTGCAGAACGCCATCCTCAACCTCACCATGACCAACATCCGCACCGTCATGGGCTCGATGGATCTCGACGAACTGCTCTCCAACCGCGACGCCATCAACGAGCGCCTGCTGCGTGTCGTCGACGAGGCGGCGCATCCCTGGGGCATCAAGATCACCCGCGTCGAGATCAAGGATATCAACCCGCCGGCCAATCTGGTGGAATCGATGGGCCGCCAGATGATGGCCGAACGCGACAAGCGCGCTCAGATCCTCGCCGCCGAAGGCCTGAAGCAGTCGCAGATTCTCGAGGCCGAGGGCCGCCGGGAGGCCGCCTTCCGCGACGCCGAGGCGCGCGAGCGCTCGGCGGAAGCCGAGGCCAAGGCGACGCAGGTGGTGTCGGAAGCCATCGCCAAGGGCGACGTGCAGGCGATCAACTATTTCGTCGCGCAGAAATACACCGAGGCGCTGGCCAAGATCGGCTCGTCCAGCAACAACAAGATCGTGCTGATGCCGTTCGAAGCCTCGTCGCTGATCGGTTCGCTGGGCGGTATCGGCGAGATCGCCCGCGAAGTCTTCAAGGGCGACGGCCCTTCCGGCACGCCGCGGCAGGGCTCGCGGCCGCCGGTGGTGCGGCGGAGCGACAACTGATCTATGCCGTCTGGGTGGGAGAAACGTCAATGATCGACCGCATCGTTTCGGAACTCGGGCCATGGAACTGGATGGTTCTCGGCTTCGTGCTTCTGGTGATGGAAATCGTGGCGCCCGGCGTGTTCATGCTGTGGATCGGCATCGCGGCCCTTATCATCGGCGCGATCTCGCTGCTCATCGGCTATGCCGCCATCTTGCCTTGGCAGGCCGAGTTGAATGGCGCCATCTGGACCTGGCAGGTCCAGGTTATCGCCTTCCTTGTCCTGTCCGTGATCTCGGCCTTCGTCGGCAAGAGGCTGACGGCCGCGCGTGCCGGCGAGATCGACCAGCCGCTGCTCAACCGCCGCGGCGCGCAGATGGTCGGCCGCACGGCGACGCTCTCCGAGCCGATCCAGAACGGCCGCGGCCGCATCAGGTTGGGGGATACGCTGTGGCGTGTCTCCGGCCCGGATCTTCCTGCGGGCGCGCAAGTGCGTGTCACGGGTGCCGCCGATACCGATCTGGAGCTGACAGTCGAAGCCGTCTGACCAAGCCAACTTCCAGGATGCGTCGAGATTTCAGGCCAGGCCCAACAGGCCGGCCTCACCGGACATCAACGCATCCTATGCCGCGCCAATGCGAAGCAGATCGTGCAGATGGACAAGGCCAACCGGGCGGCCGCCCTCGACCACCATCAGGCTGGTGATGGCGGACGTGTTGATCGTCTGCAACGCCGTCGCCACCAGCGTGTCGGGAGCCGCCGTCTTCGGCTTCTTCGTCATCACCTGATCGACACTCATTGACAGAAGATCATTGGCGATGTGGCGGCGGATGTCGCCGTCGGTGATGATGCCGATCAGCGCGCCGTCGCCGCCGGTGATCGCAACACAGCCGAAGCCCTTGCGCGACAGTTCGACGATCGCTTCGCGCATCCCGGTGCCCGACGGCACCAGCGGCAGCCGCTCGCCGACATGCATGATCTCGCGCAACTGCGTCAGGTTGGCGCCAAGCTGGCCGCCGGGATGGAAGGTGCGGAAGTGATCCGGCGTGAAGCCGCGCGCCTCGAGCAGCGCGATCGCCAGCGCATCACCCATGACCAGTTGCAGCAGCGCCGATGTCGTCGGCGCCAGCCCGTGCGGGCAGGCCTCCGGCACCGCCGGCAGGAGAAGCACCACGTCGGCGGCGCGCGCCAGCGCAGAAGTCTCGCCCGAGGTGATGGCGATGAGCGGGATCGAGAAGCGCCTGGAATAGGCGACGATGCCCATCAGCTCCTTGCTTTCGCCCGACCAGGACATGGCGATGATGGCGTCGTCCCTGGCGATCATGCCGAGATCGCCGTGATTGGCCTCGGCCGGGTGGACGAAGAAGGCGGGCGTGCCGGTCGAAGCGAGCGTCGCCGCGATCTTGGAGCCGATATGGCCGCTTTTGCCGACGCCGGTGACGATCACGCGGCCCTCGATCCGCGAGATGACCTCCACCGCGGCTGCGAATGGTTCGGACAAACCGTTATCGAGAGCGGTGGCAAGTGTCGCCACGCCGGCCTGTTCCGTCGCCACCGTTCTCAGCGCCGATTCGATCGCAGCCTGCCTGTCCGGCTGCTTTCTTTCTTCCGGCTGGTTACTTTCTTGGGACCCCGCATGCATGGCAGATGCCATTAGCGCCATGTCGCCCGCCTGTCCAACGGAATTGCCGTTTCACGCTTCCCGGGGGTTGCGAAAACGGCCCGCCTCAACCGTCCGTTAACCATCCGCCTTTACGGTTCGGTAAGTATGGCGCGACTGCGCCGCGCAAGCAGTGGTGACGATGTCCGGGGCCCAGCCTGAAACGAAAAGCGGTCGAAAGGGCATAGCCGTCAGCACACTGCTGGTGGCGGCGAGCGTTCTTGCCTTGCTGCGCCCGGCGCCGGTCCTCGCGCAGGAAACCGAGCTGCGCGGCGAGGTCTCCGAATCGGCAATTCTGACCGACCAGCAGCGCAAGGCCAGGCAATTGCGCGCGCAAGGATCGCAGGATCAGGCAGCTCCGGCGGCTGACAACCAGACACAAGCAAACCCCTACCAGCCGGAGAGCCCGGGGGCCGTTCCGGACGACGACCAGACAGCGGGCGCGACCGCGAGCATCTTCGACCAGCCGCAAGCAACCGACGACCCGTTCGCCGACGATCAGACCACGGCCCAGCCGCGCCGGCCTTCGACCGCCAGGCAGCGCGCAGCCGATGCCGACACAAAAAACGGTGCCAAGGCGACCGACAAGAAAAAGGCCAAGAAGAAGCCCGGGGAGACCACCGGCAGCACGGCCAAGAC
>NZ_RZSC01001179.1:0-1212 GCF_003998155.1 Mesorhizobium sp. M1E.F.Ca.ET.063.01.1.1 | reverse complement strand
TATTTCAAAAGCACGCCGATCGTGTCGGACACCGTTTCCGGATCGAGCGCCACCTTGTCGAGCTCGGTGAGCGCGCCGGCCCAGTCGATGGTTTCGGCGACGCCGGGCGCCTTGAACAGCTCGACCTGGCGCAGCTTCTGGATGAAAGACACCACCTCGGCCGACAGGCGGCGATTGGCCTGCGGCACCTTGCGGCGCACGATCTCCAGCTCGCGCTCGGCATTCGGATAGTCGACCCAGTGATAGAGGCAGCGCCGCTTCAGCGCGTCGTGGATCTCGCGGGTGCGGTTGGTTGTGATGATGACGATCGGCGGCTCATCGGCCTTGATCGTGCCGAGTTCCGGGACGGTCACCTGGAAGTCCGACAGGATCTCGAGCAGGAACGCCTCGAAGGCTTCGTCGGTGCGGTCGAGCTCGTCGATCAGGAAGACCGGCGCCGCGCCCGCCTTGCCGGTCAGCGCGTCGAGCACCGGGCGGCGGATCAGGTATTTTTCGGAAAAGACGTTGCGCTCCATGTCGGAGCGCACGACCTTGCCTGCCGCCTCCTCCATGCGGATCTCGATCATCTGGGCGGCATAGTTCCACTCGTAGACGGCTGAAGAGACGTCCAGCCCCTCATAGCATTGCAGGCGGATCAGCCTACGGCCGAGCGCGTCGGCCAGCACCTTGGCGATCTCGGTCTTGCCGACGCCCGCCTCGCCCTCGAGGAACAGCGGCCGCTTCATGCGCAGCGATAGGAACAGCACCGTCGCCAGCGAGCGATCGGCGACATAGTCCGCGCCGGTCAGGAGATCGAGCGTCTCGTCGATCGACTTCGGCGCGGGCCGCGGCGCGGTCATTTTGTCTCCGTGGACGCCGCGCACCCGTTTCACAGAACGTGGTAACCGCGGTTGTGATAGATCAGCGGCCGCAAATTATCGCCGATGCGCAGACCTGTCACCTTGCCAAAAAGCACACGGTGGGTGGCGAGATCCTTGGCGTCGACGATCTGACAATCGAACACGGCAAGCGCACCTTTCAGCGTCGGCGCGCCGGTCGAGATCACGTCCCATTCGGCGAGCGCGAAACGCTCTTCGGACGGCAGGCCGGTCATGCCGGAAAAGCCGACCGAAACGGCCTCCTGGTCCGAGGCGAGCGTGTTCAGCGCGAAGTTGCCGTTCCTGATGAACGCTTCGTTCTTGGGATTCTCGCGGTTGAGGCAGACGAGCACGG
>NZ_RZSC01001178.1:0-1216 GCF_003998155.1 Mesorhizobium sp. M1E.F.Ca.ET.063.01.1.1 | reverse complement strand
GTCATCGTCTAGTGAACGATCGGACCGGTCGGGGTGCGCGTCAGCACTTCGGCGCCGGTCTCGGTGAGAAGCACGGTGTTGGAGATGAAATCGTCGCCGCGGCCGGTGCCCATCAGCCAGGACAGGATGTGGAAGCTCATGCCGGTCTCGATCTCGAGATCGGAATCGTGCCGCAGGCCCGTCACCGAATTGCCGCCAGTCCAGGACGGCGGCTGGCCGATGCCGACGAGATAGCCGCAATGATGGCGGCGATAGTGCGAAAGGCCGGCCTCGTCGGCGAC
Source organism: Mesorhizobium sp. M1E.F.Ca.ET.063.01.1.1 (assembly GCF_003998155.1). Taxonomy (NCBI): domain Bacteria; kingdom Pseudomonadati; phylum Pseudomonadota; class Alphaproteobacteria; order Hyphomicrobiales; family Phyllobacteriaceae; genus Mesorhizobium; species Mesorhizobium sp. M1E.F.Ca.ET.063.01.1.1. The sequence goes on along the minus strand of NZ_RZSC01001178.1, from coordinate 935 downwards.
ACCCTGCCAGGCGGCGTAGACGTCGCGCGCCCTGACGCCGGGTTTCAGCGCCTTGACGACGGCATTGAACGCCTTGGCCGTCACCTCGGCCATCGCGGCGTCCTCGTCCCTGATGCTACCGATACGGATCAGCCGGCCGAGCGGTGCGTGATAGCGCGAAACGCAGCCGGACAGTTCGACGAAGACCGGCTCGCCGCTTCGATAGATGCCGTCGCCCCAGGTCGTGTGTTCCTCGCCGAGCCGGGCGGCGGGGCGGATGAAGGGGCCGAAGCCGGGCGCATGGCCGCCGGCGCGCGCCATCGCCGCCACGCATTGCGCGGCGACCTCCTGCTCGGCGGCGCCGTCGTGGATCGCCGCGATCGCGGCACCGGCGGCGGCATCCGTGACCTTGGCGGCGCGGCGCATCAGCGCCTGTTCCTCGGCGCTCTTAACTAGCCTCATTCTGTCGACCAGCCCGGAGACATCGCTCCATTTGGCCTCGGCCTGCGCTTCCAGTTTCAGGGCGAGGCCGTGGCTGAGGCCCGAGGTCCAGTATTCGAGACCGATGCGCTTGCCCGTCAGGCCGAGTTCGGAAAGGACGCTCGCGGCAAGATCCGCCGCCGTCTCGCTGTCGGAATGGCCGCGGAATTCCGCCGCCTTCACCTGGTTTTCGATCGTCACCTTCTCCATCGAGCGGGTGATGAGAACCGGCTGCCGGTCGAGCGGCACGATCAGAAGATGCGGCGCGAAATAGCCCCAATGGTCGAGACCGGTGAGATAGAAGACATTTTCCGGCGAAGCGAAGACGGCGGCGTCGAGCCCGCGCTCGGCCAACGCATTGCGCACCTTCGACAGGCGGCCGGCGATCTCGGCTTCCGAAAAGGGATTGCGGTCCATTGTGTATCCTCGAAATTGGTCAGTCGATGACGATGAGGTCGCGGGTGACGTCGCAGAGC
>NZ_RZSC01001177.1:0-1217 GCF_003998155.1 Mesorhizobium sp. M1E.F.Ca.ET.063.01.1.1 | reverse complement strand
TTCCTTCACCGAAAGGCGCGCGCCAGCGCCACCAAGTCGGCACGGCCATCGGCGACAATCGCTTCCGCCTGCTTCGGATTGTCGATCAGTCCCACCGCGCGCGTCGCGATGCCGGCGCCCTTGCGGATCGCTTCCGCCAGATGCACCTGGTAGCCGGGACCGCTGGGCAGCTTCTGCAGAGGCGAATTGCCGCCGCTGGAACAGCAGAGATAGGCGACGCCCTCCGCCTTCAGCGCCTTGGCCACTTCGATCGCCTCTTCGACGTCGAAGCCGCCATCGACCCATTCCTTCACCGAAAGGCGCGCGCCGAGCATCATGTCCGGTGCGGCCTTCTTCACCGCCCTGGCGATCTCGATGGCGAAGCGCATGCGGTTTTCCAATGAGCCGCCCCAGCGGTCCGTGCGCTGGTTGGAGAGCGGCGACAGGAACTGGAAGATCAGATAGCCGTGAGCGGCGTGCAGCTCGATGAAGTCGAAGCCGGCGCGCGCGGCGCGTCTGGCCGCCGCGGCGAAACGTCCGATGACTTGCTGGATCTCTTCTTCGTCCAGCGCGTGCGGCACATTCCACCCCGTGTCGTAGGCGACGGCCGAAGCCGAAACGGTCTGCCAGGGATCCTCGCCCGGCTGCAGGGGGCCGCCGCCTTCCCAAGGCTTCCTGTTGGAGGCCTTGCGGCCGGCATGGGCGAGTTGGACGCCGAATTTGGTGCCGGGTGCTGCGACGCGCCTGGCAGCGTCGAGCGTGCGCTTGGCCGCCGCCTCGTTGTCGTCGGAGTAGAGGCCGAGGCAGCCATGCGAGATGCGGCCCCGCCGCTCGACGTCGGTCATCTCGACGGTCACCATGCCGGCGCCGGACATGGCCAGGTTCATCCAGTGATGGAGGTGCCAGTCGCTGGCGGAGCCGTCCTCGGCCGAATACTGGCACATCGGCGCCACCGCGATGCGGTTGGGGAAGGTGAGACCGCCGAGGGTGATCGGCTGGAAAAGCGATGATGTCATGAAACGGGCTCCTGGGAGAGATATCGCTATCTAGGCAGCCGCGGCGCTTTGCGCCAGACACGAGCCGGTGAAAGCCCCGCTGGACCAGTCGGTTTCTGGGATTGCGCAGGCGCGGGTTCGCGGCTAACCCTTGCCGCCGGCAGCATGGAGTCCCACCATGGAAGATCGCGTCCGCATCCGCTCGGAGGAAGTCCTGTCCGACGACTGGGCGGTGCTGAAGAA
>NZ_RZSC01001176.1:0-1217 GCF_003998155.1 Mesorhizobium sp. M1E.F.Ca.ET.063.01.1.1 | reverse complement strand
CAACTGGGCGGGCCGATCAAGATCGCAAAAATGTCGGGGCAGGCGGCCAAACTCGGCTTCGAGTGGCTGGTGCAGCTTGTTGCATTCCTGTCAGTCGGGATAGGGATTCTCAATCTTCTGCCGATTCCCCCTCTCGACGGCGGGCACCTCTTGTTCTACGGCGTGGAGGCCGTCATAAGGCGGCCCGTCTCGGAGCGGATGATGGAGATGGCCTACCGGGCTGGCCTCCTGCTGGTGCTCGGGTTCATGGGCTTCGTTTTTTGGAATGATCTGTTTGGGTGCTGAAATCATGAAGGAATTTGGCTTCGGACCCGACCATATTGAGACGCCGTTTACCATGCGTGGGGATATGCGTGACGCGAAAGCCACGCATCAGGGTTAAGTAAATACAAATTAACCCGGAGCCTTGCGTGTAGGGAAAATCCGGTTAATACGGTAAGGGAAAATACCGCACGTCCGGTTTTCTCGCCGTGGGGACTACGAGAAAAAGGTACAAAAGCCCGATGAAGGCAGCATCCAAGTTTCTGAGCGCCGCGTCCGCGGCGGCTTTGTCCGCCGCCCTGGTTTTGCCAGGCGCGCTCGCAGTGCAGTTCGTTGCCACATCGGTAGCCGAAGCAGCAGTCGTCTCGAGGGTCGAGGTCAGCGGCAACCAGCGCGTCGATGCCGAAACCATCCGCAATTACATCTCGATCAAGCCCGGCAAGGCGTTTTCGAGCGCCGATATCGACAGCGCCGTGAAGGCCCTGTTCGGCACCGGGCTGTTCTCGGACGTCCAGATCAATCAGGTCGGCTCGACCCTGGTCGTTAAGGTTTCCGAGTACAAGGTCGTCAACCAGGTCCTGTTTCAGGGCAACAAGAAGCTCAAGGACAACGCCCTTCAGGCTGCCATCCAGTTGAAGCCGCGCGCGACATTCTCGCAGCAGGCGCTTGATGCCGACGTCGAGGCTGTCAAGGCAGCCTACAGGCGCATCGGCCGCGACGATGCCGCCGTGACCACCCAGATCATGGATCTCGGCGACAATCGCGTGAACGTAGTCTTCAACATCAACGAAGGCGCACGCACGCAGATCGCGGCCATCAATTTCGTCGGCAACAGCGCTTTCTCCAGCCGCCGCCTGTCGGACGTGATCAACACGAAGCGTTCGTCCTGGCTTTCGTTCGTGCTGCGCGACGACGTCTATGACGAGGACAAGCTGCGCGCCGACCAGGAGTTGCTG
>NZ_RZSC01001175.1:0-1219 GCF_003998155.1 Mesorhizobium sp. M1E.F.Ca.ET.063.01.1.1 | reverse complement strand
TACTATGCCATCGCCGTCAAGGGCCATGACGAGACCGCCGCCAAGGATCCGGCCTACAAGGAGCTGATCGAGAAGGGCGTCGCCGATCTCGACAAGAAGGCCGGCAAGGGTGGCTATCGCGCACTTGGCTGGGAAGAGCAGCGGGTCGCGCTGCTGAAGGAGGTCGAGAAGACGCCGTTCTTCCAGGCGGTGCGCGGCGGCCTGGTCGTCAGCCTGTACAACCAGAAGGAGGTGTGGCCCATCTTCGGTTACGAGGGCGAATCCTTTTCCAAGGGCGGCTACATCGCGCGCGGCTTCGACGACATCGAGTGGCTCTGAGCCGCTCTGTCCTTGAACCGCTTTTGACCGATTTCATGGGAGGAAACCATGGCAGCACAATTTGATCTCAAGAACGACGGCGTGGTCGTCATCATCGGCTCGGGCGCCGGCGGCGGCACGCTCGGCAACGAACTCGCCCAGAAAGGCATCGACGTCGTCATCCTCGAGGCGGGCGCGCGCCACGAATATGAGGACTTCATCAACGACGAATGGGATTCCTTCACCCAGCTCGCCTGGAAGGACAAGCGCACCACGTCGGGCGACTGGCGCGTGGCGAAGGATTTTCCGAACCTGCCGGCCTGGATCGTCAAGTCCGTCGGCGGCTCGACCACGCACTGGGCGGGCGCGTCGCTGCGCTTCCAGGAGCATGAATTCAAGACGCTTACGACCTACGGCAAGATCAAGGGCGCGAACCTTCTCGACTGGCCGGTGACGCTCGCCGAAATGGAGCCCTACTACGCCAAGGCCGAAGCCAAGATGGGCGTGACGGGCACCAACAACTGGCCACGGCTGCCGGGCAACAACAATTTCAAGGTGCTCAAGGCCGGCGCCGACAAGCTCGGCTACAAGGAATGCCACACCGGCAACATGGCGATCAATTCGGTGCAGCGCGACGACCGCAATTCCTGCCAGCAGACGGGCTTCTGCTTCCAGGGCTGCAAGTGGGGCGCAAAATGGTCGACGCTCTATACCGAGATCCCGAAGGGCGAGGCGACCGGCCATCTCGAGGTGCGGCCGAACTCCATGGCGATCAAGATCAACCATGATGCCTCGGGCAAGGTGACGGGCGTCGTCTATGCCGACAAGGACGGCAAGCTGCAGGAGCAGAAGGCGCGCATCGTCGCCGTCGCCGGCAATTCTATCGAAAGCCCGCGGCTGCTGCTCAACTCCGAATCGAGCA
>NZ_RZSC01001174.1:0-1220 GCF_003998155.1 Mesorhizobium sp. M1E.F.Ca.ET.063.01.1.1 | reverse complement strand
CTCTCTGTTCGAGCGTTTCTGTCCCTTGGCCATGTCCGAATGTCCTTTCGATGAGCATTATGCCGCCGTCCGACGCTTCGTCGACCGGCTCCAGCCTGTCCTCCGTCACCACCCGCTCGTGCGGTTCGGCGTCGCTGCGAATGCGGTATTGCGGCGAGTTTCCCCTCGGCGGCAGGGTACGGGTGATGCGGTAGATTTCGCCGGTATTCGGACCGAGGCCGAGACCGCCCTTCAGCCGGACCGCCTGTCCGATGTCAAAAAGACGTGCCGGGGCTCCGTGCTGGATGGGGCGTGCGTTGCGTTGCATGAGGGTGGTCATGGTTGTCTCCGGTCCTTGTCGAGCGCCGCCTCGAGTGAGGCCGGTTCGATTGGCACCAATTGCTGCGTGGACCCCTTCGCGGAGATCGCTGGCAGGTGAATGAACGTGGCCACGCGGCGCCATGCGGTGCGGGAAGCCCCTTCGAGAGACTCCTCATCGAGATCGACGCGATACTCTCCGGCCGGCTGCGGCGCATCGAAACCCGGCAGCATAAACGCCGCATTGAAGCGAACGATGGTCGGCGTGGTGCGAGTGGTCACTTGCGGCTTTCTGCGGAAGCGCGCATGCGCCTTCCGCTTCAATTCGAAGTCGAACCCGCGAAACAATGTCCGATGCCGCCAGTACATCCGTGGTCAGCGCTAGCATCATTTCAGGGTTCGAACGAAGCGAGACGCCGCGCCGGGAGCGGCGCAATGCATTCACTATCGAAAATTCGGAGGCGGATGGCGAGGATTCACTATGACGAAAGCCACCTCGACCAAATCAACGAATTTTATATATGCGCCCCAATTGCGCTGCGAACAAGGCGGTGGCGGCGTTTTATTTTTCTTGGTTAAATAAAAAAGCCAAACACAGGGTCAAGAAATCGGCAGGAATTCACCTCATCCAGGGCGATATTTTCTGAGTCTCGCAATTATTCCGACCGATAATTTAGCGGGCGTGGCAAATAATTTCGGTGCTCCTATCTATCGCGAGGCAAGCGGTCTATAGAAGGATATGCACACCCGTTCCGCCACAAGAAAGAAGTTGCCCCTGAAGCTTAGTCGCCCGATAGCCATGCCGACCGTGAAGCTTGGCATCCCGAGCATATCCGGGGTCGTGTCCGTGCGTGAACCGCCTCGGATGTTCGGTATGCTTGCCACGAAGGCGCCGCTCGTTGTCACGGCGGGGCGGGGGAGCG
>NZ_RZSC01001173.1:0-1222 GCF_003998155.1 Mesorhizobium sp. M1E.F.Ca.ET.063.01.1.1 | reverse complement strand
CCGCAAGCAGCGCGACAGCGCCCGCCAGGATCTTTTCTTTTCCGTACATAAACATCACCCTCTCTTGGCTCCGGCGCGCTGCGCGCTGGGCTCGACACCATTGGTTCAAGAAGCAAGACACATGCCACCGCCTGGGCCGCCTGCTTGCGCGGCAGTCATTGCCGAGACCGGACGGGTCATGCTGTACGGAAGGCATCGTGCCTATTTTTTGGACGCCTGTCCATAATCGCCCGGCCGGCATGCACCGCATCTTGAAGGTTTCGTCAATCCAGCCTTAGTCTGCCCGCGGACAGGAGAATGCCATGCTCAAATACCTTGCCCCCCAATCGATCAAGCCGCCCTTTGCCCGCTACAGCCACGGCGTCGAAATTCCGGCGGGAAAGCGCATTGTCCTGTGTTCGGGGCAGTTGGGCATCGGTCCGGACGACGCCGTCCCCGAGGATGCCGGCGCGCAGACGGAGCTGTGCTTCAAGAACATCGCCGCGATTCTTAGCGAAGCCGGGCTGACGCTGAACGATGTCGTGCGCATCAACGCCTTCGTCACCGATCGCGCGCATCTGCAGGCCTATATGGACGTTCGCAATCGCCTGTTTTCCGATCCGGCGCCGGCCTCGACGCTGATGATCGTCTCCGGCTTCGCCCGCCCGGAATTCAAGGTCGAGGTGGAGGTTTTGGCGGCAGGCTGACTGTTGCCCGGAACGGCCGGGCGCTTTAGACCTCCAGGCCGAGCAGCAGACCATCGGGAGACGAAAGTGACGACAAGACGTGTGTGGTGGGGCGATTACCGGACGACCGAATATGCCTCGATCGACGCGGAGGCGACCATCGCCGTTCTGCCGGTCGCGGCGATCGAGCAGCATGGCCCCCACCTTCCGGTCTCGACCGACACTTCGATCATGATGGGCATGCTGGAGACGGTGATCGCGCGCCTGCCCGATGACCTCGACATCCGTATCCTGCCTGTACAGGCGGTGGGCAAATCGAACGAGCACCTGCATGCGCCGGGGACGCTGACCCTGCCGGCTACCACCCTGGTCGACGCCTGGACCGAGCTTGGCCTGTCGATCGCCCGCGCCGGCGTCAGGAAGCTGATCGTCGTCAACTCGCATGGCGGCAACGAGGAGATCATGGGCATCATCACGCGCGAATTGCGCGTGCGCGCAAAGATGCTGGCGGTCAAGACGAGCTGGCAGCGCTTCGGTCGGCCGGCCGGCATGTATAC
>NZ_RZSC01001172.1:0-1224 GCF_003998155.1 Mesorhizobium sp. M1E.F.Ca.ET.063.01.1.1 | reverse complement strand
GTTTCCGATATCGACCGAGACACTCAGCTGAGGGTATCTTTGCATGAAGTCAGGGATTGCCGGTGCCAGGCATTCGTTGCCAAACGCGGTAACGCACGACACGCGCAGCAGACCGCGCGGGGTGTCGTGGCGCTCGCGCACCATATTCCGCATATGGTCGAGTTCCTCCAAGAGGCCCGCACTTTTTTGCACGAACTCCAATCCGGCATCGGTCAGATTGAGTTGACGGGTCGTGCGGTTAAACAGCCGAGCACCAAGGTCCGCCTCAAGTTCGGCAATGATCCGGCTCACCGAGGGTGCGGAAATTCTGAGCTCGCGGCCAGCCAAGGTAAAGCTTCCTTGTCGCGCTACTTCGACAGCCACGCGCATGGCCTCAACCACGTCCATTGGTCATTCTTTCGCAATTCAAAACAATCTTTCTCGCGCAGCGCCCATTAACACGGAATGCAAATCTATGCATGACAGAGAGGCAGCCTTCCATTCACGGAGATCGTCATGGCAAGAAATCCCAGCTGGATCCTTCGGAGCTATCCCTCGGCAATGCCCACGACTGAGAACTGGGCACTTGAAGATCGCCCTGTTCCGGAAGCGTCAGGCGGAGAGCTCCTGGTCAAAACCCTTTGGCTCTCAGTGGACCCTTACATGCGTGGCCGCATCAGCCCGGCGAAGAATTACGCCGCGGGATTCAAGCTGGGCGATCTGATGCTGGGAGGCGGCGTCGGGGAAGTGATTTCATCCGGATCATCTGACTTCAGGCCGGGTCAGATCGTGATGAGCGACTATTTCGGCTGGCAGCCCTTCACCGTCGTTCCGGCGTCATCGGCAAAGATCGTGACCACCACTGACGCTCCCATGCAGGCCGCCCTAAGCTACCTCGGAATGCCCGGTCTCACGGCCTATTTTTCTCTGCTCAAGACCGCCCGCCCCAAGCCGGGTGAAACGGTGCTGATTTCCGCGGCGTCCGGTGCCGTCGGCCAGATCGCGGGTCAGATCGCGCGTATCAAGGGCCTTGATCCGGTTGCCGTGGCCGGCACCGATGAGAAGCTCGAATGGTGCAAGGAGCTTGGCTACCGGGCCGGCGTCAATCACCGTACTTCGGCTGACTTGGTCGCCGATGTCGCTGCGGCTTGCCCGAACGGGGTGGACGTGTTCATCGACAACACCGCTGGCCCCATTCACGATGCAGCCATGCTGAACCTCAACACGTTTGGCAGGGTAGTCGTG
>NZ_RZSC01001171.1:0-1224 GCF_003998155.1 Mesorhizobium sp. M1E.F.Ca.ET.063.01.1.1 | reverse complement strand
CTGTCGTTCTTCACCACCGATCCGACGATCGCGCGCGACGTCGCCCAGCTCTTCAACTTCATCACCGGCTATGCGGAGCCCGCCGAGGAGATGCGCATCGCGGTGTCGCCCTTCACGCTGCGCAAGCGCATCCTGAAGCACGTCTCCGAGGAGATCGGCCATGCGCGTGAAGGCAGGCCGGCCCGCATCTGGATGAAGATGAACTCACTCGTCGATCCGACCGTCATCGACGCGCTCTATGACGCCAGCCGCGCCGGCGTCGAGGTCGACCTCGTTGTGCGCGGCATCTGCTGCCTGCGGCCGCAGGTGCCGGGCCTGTCCGAGAACATCAGGGTGAAGTCGATCGTCGGCCGCTTTCTCGAACACAGCCGCATCTACTGCTTCGGCAACGGCCACGGTCTGCCGTCGGACGAGGCGATCGTCTACATCTCCTCGGCCGACATGATGCCGCGCAATCTCGACCGCCGCGTCGAGACGCTGGTGCCGATCACCAATCCAACTGTGCATGAACAGGTGCTTGGCCAGATCATGCTGGGCAATGTCATGGACAACCAGCAAAGTTTCGACGTATTGGCAGACGGAACCTCCCGGCGCGTCATGCTGGAGGAGGGCGAGGAGCCGTTCAACGCGCAGGAATATTTCATGACCAATCCGAGCCTTTCCGGACGGGGTGACGCGCTGAAATCGCATGCGCCCAAGCGCATTGCTCAGTTCAAGCGCCGCAAGAAGAACGGCGCCGCGTGATTTCAATTTCCCAGGGCCGGCTCCAGGACCGGCGGCCGCTGTCGATCATCGACATCGGATCGAACTCGATCCGCCTTGTCGTCTATGAAGGGCTGGCGCGCTCGCCGACGCTGCTGTTCAACGAAAAGATGCTGGCCGGCCTCGGCCGCGGCATCGTTTCGACGGGCAAGCTCGATCCCGAGGCGGTGACGCGCTCGATGGAGGAGTTCCGGCGGTTTCGCGCGCTTTCGGACCAGGCCGGCGCCGAGCACATGTATGTGCTGGCAACCGCGGCGGCCCGCGAGGCGATTAACGGCCCGGACTTCATCCACCGCGCCGAGGACGTGCTGAAGACCGAGATCCGGGTGCTCTCAGGCCGCCAGGAAGCGCATTATTCGGCGCTCGGCATCATTTCCGGCTTCCACCCGGCCAACGGCATCGCCGGCGACCTCGGCGGCGGCAGCCTGGAGCTCATCGATATCAATGGCGAAGCGATCGGCG
>NZ_RZSC01001170.1:0-1226 GCF_003998155.1 Mesorhizobium sp. M1E.F.Ca.ET.063.01.1.1 | reverse complement strand
TGAGCGACCCGCCCGCCGTATTAACGTTGTCGATGGTCGTGTCGAACTGCTTCGACGTTTCCTTCAGGTTCGCCGTGACCGTGTCGACATTGGCGACGATGCTCTTGATCTTGTCCTTGTCGACGGAGTTGAGCAGTCCTTCCGCGGCCTTCAACGTGCTGTCGAGCCTGCCTGACACGTTCTGCAATTGATCCGAGAGCGAGCTCACGGCGGACAGGAACTTGTCGATGCCGTCCGAATTCTTAGCCAGCGCGTCGGAGAAGGTCTCGACGTTCTTGACGGTCTGCGTCAGCGGGCCGCGAACGTCCTTGGTGAAGCCCTCAAGATCTGAGAGCACCTTGTCGGCGCGAGTGAAGATGTTCTGCGCCGTCTGCAACAGGTTGGTCACGGCCGAAGGATTGGCGACGATCTCGGGGACCCTGCCCTCCTTCTCCGCCTCGTCGAGCAGCTTGGCTTCCTTGGGATCCGCGCCCCTGAGCTCGATATTGGCCTGACCGGTGAGGCCCGCGAGCCCGATATCGGCCTGCGTCGACTTGGTGATCGGCGTCATGCGGTCGATCTCAGTGTCGGCGATAGCGACGGTCGGATTGTCGACGTCGATATAGACACGCTTGACGTCGCCCACCTTGACGCCGTTGAAGAGCACGAAGCTGCCGCGGCCAAGGCCCGAAGCCGAGCCAGGAATGCGCACGCGCAGAAGCGTCGTCTCGCCCCTTTCGCCGATCGCAGCGGTCCAATAGACGAAGGCGAAGGCCGCGAGGATCGCAGCCAGTGTGAAGATGCCGACAATGACGTAGTTGGCTCTGGTTTCCATTGCCCCACTTATGGCTAAGCACGCGCCGCAAGATCAAGTTGCCGGGCACGTTTTCCGCGGAAATAGGATTTGACCCACGGCTCCTCGCTCTTCAGCATGTCGTCGATCGTGCCTTCGACCAGCACCCTCTTCTTGCCGAGCACCGCCACGTGGTCGCAGGCGGTGAACAGCGTGTCGAGGTCGTGCGTGACCATATAGACCGTCAGATCCATCGTATCGCGTAGCTTGACGACCAATTCGTCGAATTCGGCCGCGCTGATCGGATCGAGGCCCGAAGTCGGTTCGTCGAGAAAGACGATGTCCGGGTCGAGCGCCAGCGCGCGCGCCAGAGCCGCGCGCTTGATCATGCCGCCCGAAAGCTCGGAGGGGAATTTCTGCGCCGCGTCGGGCGGCAGCCCGACCAGTTCGACCT
>NZ_RZSC01000116.1:0-11816 GCF_003998155.1 Mesorhizobium sp. M1E.F.Ca.ET.063.01.1.1 | reverse complement strand
GGATGAAGCGGACGGAGTGAAGGCCGATGAGGACGACCTGGAGCAGGTCACCAAGCTGTTCAAGGCCGGGAATCTGACGAACAACCGGCTCGCCGATGTTCGGCGCGCTGTCCTGCTTTCGTCCAGCCGGGCGCTGGAAACATCGGTCGAGCTCATGAGAACGCGGCGCCAGCAGGATGATTTTGCCAGGCAGCTCGAGCGCAACGAGAACCAAAGGCGTATCGGTTTGCTGAACGAATTGCGGGACACCGAGGTCCGGCTGGCCGACATCGGCACAAGACTTCGCGCCGCGAGCCAAAAGCTGCAGCCCCAGGGCGCAACCGCCGCGCCTTTGTCGATCGCCGGCGAAACCGTCAGGGCTCAGATGACGGTCATTCGCAAGATCGATGGGCAATGGCGCAAGGAACCTGCCGACGAAGACGCCGATGTGTCGCCTGGCGATACGATCGAGGTCAAGTTCAGCAGTGAACTCGAAAGCGCGGCGGTCCAGTAGGCTGTCGCTTCCGCAGCAACCGACCAACTCGATGTCTTTACGAGTGCAAGCCTTGAGCCAAGATATCAGCGTTACCGACGCCTACAGCAAAGGCAGCACGGCCTTCATGGGAATGGAGATGCTCGTCGCTCCCGGCTCACTGGTCCCGAGACCGGAGACCGAACTGCTTGGCACGACCGCGGTCGATGTCTTGCATCGAATGAACCTGCCGGCGCCGCGCGTCGTCGACATGTGCTGCGGCGCAGGCAATCTCGCCTGCGCCATCGCGCATCATGTTCCGGCCGCGAAGGTCTGGGCCAGCGATCTTACCGATGCGTGTGTCGAGGCAACACACCGCAATATCGTCCACCATGGGCTGGTCGGCAGGGTATCGGTCCTGAAGGGCGATTTGTTCGAAGCTCTATCCGCTTTGCTACATCAGGGCACGATCGACCTCATCGTGTGCAATCCGCCCTATATCTCGGAGAAACGGCTTGAAGGCGATCGCTCCCATCTGGTCGCTCTCGAGCCGCGCGAGGCTTTCGCGGCCGGGCCTTACGGCATCGCTATCCACATGCGCGTGGTGAAGGATGCCCTGCGGTATCTGCGGCCCGGCGGCGCCCTGCTGTTCGAGGTCGGCCTCGGTCAGGACCGCCAGGTCGCAAGCCTGATGGAGCGCAGCAGGGGCTACGAGGATATCGCCGCCGTCACCAACCTCGCCGGCGAGGCGCGCGTCGTGCTCGGATATGCAAAGCCGCAGCCCTGAGCAACTGGCAGGTCGGCTTCACCCCCTCTTTCGGGCGATGAACTGCGCTATTCCCTGGATGGAATCGAGGTTCTCAGGGAGGAGCTCACTGTCTTCGACGATGATGCCAAAGGTCTCTTCGATGAAGCCGATGACCTCGAGCACCCCGGTGGAATCGACGATGCCCTGATCGAGCAGCGATTCCGTGGCGCTGAGAGATTTCACGTCGGCGACGTAGAAGTTCGAGGCCAGGAAATCCCGAATTTGTTTCGTGTAAACGTCGCCCGCGGGCTTGGTTGCCAAAATCGAATCCATCCAATCCACCCTCCGATAAAAAGACAAATGCGATCCGCGCCGTTCAACAGGCGCTACGAAAGAGCTACCTTCTTGAGTTTTCCGGTGTCCGTCCTGGGCAGACTGGGCACGATGACGATCGACTTCGGGACCATGAAGTTTTCCAGCCGCTTCTGGCATTCCATCTGAAGCTGCTTCTCGCCGACGATCCGTCCCTGCTCGATCACGACGAACGCCTTCACCGCCTGGCCCAGAAGCTCGTCGGGGACACCGATCACCGCGGCCTCCTTCACGCCCGGAATGTTCACCAGCACGTTTTCGACTTCCTTCGGCGCAACCTTCTCGCCGCGGGATTTAATGATCTCGTCGCCGCGGCCGATGAAGTAGAGATAGCCCTCCGCGTCCATCCGGCAGTAGTCTCCGGTGTAGAGCACCTGCTCGCCCGGCAAGGGGCCAGGCTTGAGCTTCCTGGCGGTCGCTTCCGGTTTGCCCCAGTAACCCTTCATCACCGTCGCGCCACGGATGACAAGCTGTCCAACGGTTCCGGGCTCGACCCGCCTGTCGTTGTCGTCGACGATCCACATTTCCGTGTTCGGGATCGCAATCCCCACGCTCAGGGGCTTTCGCTCGAGATCTTCCGGCGGCAGGTAGGTGCAGCGCTTGCACTCGGTGAGGCCGTACATCGAATAGATTCGCGCGTCTGAAAACAGCTCCCTGAGCATGTTGATGTGCTTGAGCGGCAAGGCGGCCGCGGTGTTGGTGACATAGCGGATGCTCGAAAAGTCGTGGTCCTTCAGCGACTTGAGCTCCGAAAGCGAGGCGAAGATGGTGGGCACCCCGGGAAAGCCCGTAATCCTCTCGTCCTTGATGAGCTGAAGGATCTGCGCCGGAAAAGCGAAGGAACGTTCGAGGACAAGCCGAGCGCCGGTGCGGAAGGCCATCAGCATCTGATAGAGGCCGTAGTCGAAGGCGAGGGGCAGGACGTTGAGGATCACCTCATCTTCGCGAAGCTCCAGATATGACGCTATCGATGTGCATGCCGCCGTCATGTTGCGGTGTGTCAGCATCACTCCTTTGGGTTCGCCCGTGGACCCGGAGGTATAGATGATGGCGGCAAGATCGACGTCGATCGAACAGCGTGCCGGCGCGGCGAGAGCTCTTTCGGCGGCCGTTTCCCACCGCATCGCATGCGGCAGCCGGTTGAGTTCGTCGTCCTCGATCGGCCCCGATACGATCACCTTTCGCAGCGATCGGCAGTTGTGCGCCGGCCCACCGAACACCGAGCGCAAGTGCTGGTCCGTGATCAGCGCCGCCGGTCGGCAATCATTCAGGAGGTAGTCGAGCTTCTCGCTCTTTGTGAGCGGATTGACGATGCACACGACAGCGTTTGCCTTGAGCGCCGCCCAGAAGCCGACAACGGTCTCGAGCGTGTTGTCGGCGAAGATCATCACACGGTCGCTGCGTTGCACGCCGGCCGACACCAGACATTGCGCAAGCCCATTGGAGCGCTCGTCGATTTCGGCGTAGGTGACGCGTTGCCGATTGCAAACCAGCGCCACCTTATCGCCGAGCCGGCTGGCGGAGTGGATCAGATAGTCGTGCAGGAGCGGTACGGCACCATGGATCATGCTACCTCCCTTTCCCGATGCTCGTAGTCGACATCGATGCCGAGATCCGGCCTTGTCGCGCCGGCTGGACGGGTTGCGACAAATTGCTGATGCAGGAGTTGCGTCGACAGCACGCCCACCAGGGCCATGTTGTCGGAATTCGACATGTCGCCCTCGCCAACTCGGGCCTGGCACTTTCCAACCAGACGGGCAACCGATTGGGGATCGAAGACGCCCGCCGCCTGCAATGCTGTCTGGGACAGCGCTTCACGAATGTATGCCGGGGCGTCCGCGGCGAAGAAACTCAGCGCATTCGGCGCCCGGTAGGGCTGCTTCTTTCGGGCAACGACCTGGGGCGGCAGAATCGGCGCCGCGGCGCGCTTCAGCACGTGCTTCTCATCGAGGCCCCGCAGCTTGTAGGCGTCCGGAAGCGCATTGGCCAAGGCGACGACCTTGTCATCCAGGAAGGGGAAGCGGCCCTCGACGGAATGAGCCATCAGCATCCTGTCGCCTTGCGAAGAGAGCAGATAGCCCGACATCAGCGTCCGGATCTCCAGATATTGGTCCTGGGCGAGGGGGCTCCATCGCGGGAATTCGGCCGGCAATGTCGAGAGCAGTTCGGTCACCGCGTCGCGCCGTTCCGATGCGGCGCGCATATCCGGGCAGAACAGGCGTTTGATGGCGCTCGTCGTGCGCCAGCGCGTGTCATGCGCAAATCCGGCCACGGCGTGGGCCTGAATGTTGCGGCCGAAGAATTGCCTGGCCAGCGCCTGCTGATGAACCGGTGAGCGCGAGAGGTAGGGGTAGAGCCGTTCGAGCAGCCGGGCACGCCTTGTCGAAGCCGGCTGGCGTCCCCAGAAGCGGCGCACCTTGCCTTCGCGGAACAGGTCATAGCCGGCAAACATCTCGTCGGCGCCTTCGCCGGTCAGCACCACCTTGATGCCGTGTTCCCGCACCAGCCTCGACAGCAGGAAGAGTGGTGCCGGGGCGGTCCTGAGGATTGGCCGCTCGGTGTGGCGGATCACCTCGGGAAAGACCGCGGCGATGTCGCTGCGCGAAACGACTACCTCGTGGTGCTCGCTCCCGGTTCGGGCGGCGACGAGCCGCTGGAAATGGGTCTCGTCATACTCGGCATCCGCAAAACGCAGGGAGAAGGTTTGGAAACGCTCGCCGGCGAAGCGCCTTCCGAGCGCGGCGACAAGGGAGCTGTCGAGCCCGCCCGACAGATAGCAGCCAACCGGCACATCGGCCTGCACGATCCGCAACGCCGTCGCGGCTTCCAGCGCGACGCGCACCTCCTCGACCGCATCGTCCAGGGAGCCGCTGGATCGGTCGTGTTCCCGACCATGGATTTCCGGGAAGCGCGGTTGCCAGAAGGGATACTCGCGCGCCACGCCGTTCTCATAGAGGCGCACATGTCCAGGCGGGAGTTCGCGGATGCCCTGAAACACGCTCTGCGGAGGAACGACCGTCCACATGGTGAAGGTCTGATCGATGCCGGCCGGATCGAACGCGCGCGGGATCGCGGCATCGGCCGCGAAAATTGCCTTGACTTCGCTCGCAAAGAACATGCGGCCTCCATGCTCGCAGAAATGCAGCGGGCAAATGCCGTAGCGATCGCGCGACAATACCAGCCGGCCGGCAACCGGGTCCCAGATTGCCAGCGCCCATTGACCGTTCATACGCTCGAAGGCGGCCTGGCCCCATTCCTGATAGGCGTGCAGAACGACCTCGGTATCGCTGCGGGTGCGGAACCGATGACCGAGAGCGATCAGCCTGTCCCGCAGTTCGAGGTAGTTGAAAATCTCGCCGTTGAACACGACCCACATCAGGCCGTCAGCGTCGGCGAGGGGCTGCTGTCCATGTCGAAGATCGACGACCGACAAGCGGGCATGCGCCAGCCCTGCACGTCTGTCCCGGTAAAGTCCCCGCTCGTCCGGGCCGCGATGCGCAAGCGCGCCAGCCATGCGTATCAGTGCCTCGCGAGAAGGCGGTTCGGCGGTGGCGCTCAGCGCCAGTATTCCGGCGATCCCGCACATCCGGGTCAGCCCGCATCCATCGGGACGGACGGCAAGGGCCGGGCGTGCAGGTAACGTGCTGCCCGACGCTTGGCCTCGATATCCTTGTAGACCTTTTCGACCTGGCCGCCGGTAAGGCCCGCAGCCGCCGCGACCTCGTCCGCGCATACTCCATGGTTCACTCCATAGAGGCACAGATCCGTCAGGTGGTAAGGCAGTGCAAAATAGAATTCCTCCTGGCTCTGCGCCATGGAGAATGTGTCGGTGGTCGGAGGCCGGCGCCGGATTTCTTCGTCCACCCCGAGATGTTCCGCCAACTGGTAAACCTGCGTTTTGTAGAGGTGCACGATCGGCATCACGTCGGCGATGCCGTCGCCTTGCTTGACGAAAAAGCCCTGGTCGTATTCGAGCCGGTTCGGCGTTCCCGCTACCGCGTAGCCGAGGCGGTCCGCGTGATAGTACTCCGTCATCTTGCGGATGCGCTGCTTGTAGTTGGTCGCGGCGACGATCTGCAGATAGGCTGCCATGGGCAGCCGGACCGTGTTGACCTTGCCGTCACGATCCTGAACCGTGAGACGGGTGATGTTGAGGCCTTGGCTCTCCAGGACCGAGGTGAGCACCAGTTTGCATTTCCACCCTTCGTCATAGTCTGGAACGACGGAGCGGATGGCCTCGATTTGTCGACGATAGGCGCCGATGGCATCAAGCGCCGGGGCTATGTCTTCCACCAGGGTGTCGATGCCGAGCTGGGCCGCGATGACGCGCCCGAGCCTCAGCGAGTCCCCGGAGGAGTCCCGCTCCGGCATGAAGATTCCCAGGACCTTATCCCTTCCGAAGGCGCGCACGCACAACGATGCGACGACGGAACTATCGATGCCGCCTGACAGCCCGACCACCACACCGCGCCGACGAAGCGTGACCAGAACCTGCTCGCGCGTCGACGACGCGATGCGGTCTGCCTCCGCGGCGGCATCCAATGCCAGCACTTCCTTGGTGAACAGCGAGATCATGCCGGTTGGCCCTCCAATCGCAGAGATTCGGCTGGCGTATACGTTTGCAGGACGGCCTTTTCGATCAGTGGACGGTTGGTCGCGACATGAGGCTCCGCTACGAGATCGATGTGGGTACCGACGATCGGAATCACCTGCAGGTCGCGGAATACGCTGTCCCACCCGATGGTGCGGGACATGCCCGGACGAGCACAGCGAAACAGGGTGCCGGGGATCGAAAGCGCCGCTTTGGGTTCCTCCAGCCAGCGGAAGAAGGCCTGGGCCCGCAACACTTCCTGCAGCTCCAGCTTGATCCGGAAGCAGGCTCCATTGAACTGGCCGTCGGTGTAACGGTCGATCGCGCGAGCGAGACGAGTTTCGTAACCCATTCTGACCGCCATCTTCGCCAGAGCGCGGCAGGCGACGCGGTGGAACGAGATGCGGTTGGACCGTATCCGGCGCACCGTGCGGGTGACCGTCTCCCAGCGACGGCTGCGCTCGCCCTCAAGGCTCGTGTCGAGGATGCCGACGAACTTTACCGACCGTCCCGCCTTGAGCAGGCGCACGGCGACTTCCAGGGCAACTGCTCCACCGAGCGAATGGCCGAGAAGCCTGACATGGCCCGACGGCTGGGCGCGGTTGACCTGCTGGACTGCGGCATCCACCATGCTCGCCAGATCGTTCTGTCCCTTGAGGATCATTGCTAGACCTGGATATCTGATCGGCACGACCTTTGCGGTCTTGCTCATGGCAGAGGCGAAAGCGGCAAGGCTTGGTCCGTATCCGACGGACCCGGGAAACAGGAAAAGGAGCGGAGGATCATGCTCCGGTGCGGCTCTGCCCGGCGCGGCTGCTTGCGCCGCGACGACTGCCCTCACCATCTCTTCCGCGCTCATCCCCACGGTGAAGTTCTCAAGCCCGAGCTCCTGGCCGATCAGGGTCTCGATCTCCATCACGCAATGCAGCAGCTTGAGCGAATCTCCACCGGCCTCGTCCCACCTTCCTGCTGCTGCGCGCGTGTTGAGAACCTTGCCCCAGGCCTTTTGCACCACCTGACGCACTTTCAGGTCGCTGCCGGGACTTGGCAGATCGGCAATGGTGGTCGGCTTCCTGGCCAAAAGGTCCATCTTCCCGAGTTTCGCCAGGTCTATCTTTCCGCTGCCCAAGCGCGGAATCTCATCCACGCGATGAAGCCGCAGAGGGCGCAAGGGTGAGGGCAGCGCGTTTGCGATCAACTGGCGAAGGTCATCCACAAAATCCGGACCCGCGGGATCATTCGGGGTCGCGAATGCGACAAGTTCGGTTGCCTCCGTCACGATCGCCACGGCGTCCTGAACGGATGGGGCGGATCGCAGCACCCTCTCGAGCTCGGCCGGCTCGATGCGTCGACCATTGATCTTTATCTGCCGCCCCTTTCGGCCAATGATCCTCAATAGTCCGTGGCTATCCAATTGGACGAGGTCGCCGGTCGGGAAAATCCGCTCGCGCGGATTGTCAGCGTCCGCTTCGGCGGGGGCGACGGCGCCGTTCTCCCAATGCCCAAGGAGGACATACGGGCTTTTTATCACGAGCTCTCCCGTTTCACCGGGCGGGGCAGGACGCCCCTCCTCATTCACGATCGCAAATGCGATCCCCGGCAAGAGGCGTCCAACCGGCACGTCGATCTCGGCGTTCGGCGGCTCTGACGGCAGGAACCACTGCGAGCCTGTCGTTTCCGTGGACGAATAGCCGATCTGGACGAGGCATTGCGGCGGGACGGCTTTGCGCAGAAGGGCAATGTCGGTCCAAAGCACTCTCTCACCCCCGACGCGGGCCACTCTGAGCGAGCTGAACGTGTCGGCGGGAGCATCGGCCATGAGCGTGCGAAGCAAGGCGGGCACGAGGTAGGTGACGGTTGTGCCCTGGTCTTTGATCCTCGCGCGAACGCCGCGCAGGCCGATCGTTTCCAGCTCGACGAGGTGCAAGGTGGCGCCGGTGAGAATGGCCGCCAAAATCTCGCGACAGCCGGCTATCGTGGCCAGACCCGTCAGGGGAAGGAAAACATCCTCGGAATTGATGTGACATGCGTCGACATATTGTTGCACGCGCCAGAGCAAGCTGCGCTGGCTGTTGACGATGCCCTTGGGACGCCCGGTGCTGCCCGACGTGTAGAGAACGATCGCCGGCGCATCGACAGATGGTGATGGATGCGGCATGGCCGACAATTGATCGTCCGCCGCGGCATTTGCCGTAATGTCGATCCACTGGATTTCGGCAGCCAAATCTTCAGGCCGGCTTCCTGCGCCAAGGATGGCGGAGAGCTGCGCCGCGGATGCAATCTCGTTGATCCTGACGCTGGGATCCCTTGCATTGAGCGGGGCTGCAATCCTCCCCGCGGCAATGATCGCAAGCACCGCAACAATATACCAGACCGAAGCGGGCTGGCAGATTCCGACCGCCTTCCCTTCAGGGGCAAGGGCGGTGACACGGCGCGACCAAAGCTGGACGGCGGTATCGAGATTCGAGTAGCGAAGCTCATTCACGCCGTCATGGACGGCCACCTTCGAGGGGTAGCGCGCCGCAATTTCCCTGAGGTGAGCGTCGATCGAAACGTCTGCGAAGCCAGGCCCTAACGGCCGGTATGGGCGCCGGACCGGGCCCCCGTGATCCAGGTCATAATCGTGTACGCTTTCCCATCTGCAGGATGCCGGCAAATTAGAATTTTCAAAAAAAACCGTATCCGCCGCTGGTGCCTTCCAGTATGCCGGGAGCATGGCTTGCCTGAGCTAAAGTTGACGCCCGGTTATCGCTCTGCAGGGTGGCATTTTCATCAATCATTCTGATGATGCACAGGCATAGCCCGGCACAGCGCGATTGCGGCAGACGGCTATCTTTGCCTATCGCAGGTCGTAATGATCAATCGATCTAGTCCTCTGGTGTAAGGCTGGCCCTTGCGAAGCTGGGAGGCCGACCGCAATCCGCCTTTTCGTCACACAGAACTTCCGACTTTCCGGTCAAGCGGCCATCGCTGACCGTGCGAGAACCGCGGGAGCTGCGAAATTCGCCGTACTAATCTTCAGAAAAAAGTATGGCGGCTTCTCGCTAAGCGTTTGAAAATTATGGTGATCCCGACAGGAATCGAACCTGTGACCTACAGATTAGGAATCTGCCGCTCTATCCTACTGAGCTACGGGACCACGCGGCCAGACACATAGCCGCTTCGGGCCGGTTCGCCAAGAGGTGTTGCTCGCTGCCGAGCAACAACTTACTCCACGGCGCCGGCCGGGCGGCAGCGAGGTGGGCTCGCCGCCGTGCCGCAAAGGCGGTCAGGCGGCCAACGCGGCCTCCGCCAGCCTCACCCAATAGCTCATGCCATGCGGGATGACCTCGTCGTTGAAGTCATAGGCCGGATGGTGCAGGCCGGCGCTGTCGCCATTGCCGATGAAGATGAAGGCGCCGGGGCGCGCCTCCAGCATGTAGGAAAAATCCTCGCCGCCCATCACCGGCTGGATGGCGCGGTGGACATGCGCGTCGCCGGCGACGTCGGCGGCGATATCGCTGGCGAAAACCGTCTCTTCCGCATGGTTGAAGGTGACGGGATAGTTGGCGTCGTAGTCGACCTCGATCGTCGCGCCGAAGGCCGACGCAAGGCCGGCGCAGATGGCGCGCATGCGCTCTTCCGCTTTCCTGGCCACCTCTTTCTTCAGCGTGCGCACCGTGCCGGCGATCTCGGCCTGTTCCGGAATGACGTTGTAGGCATCGCCGGCGTGAAATTTCGTCACCGACACCACGACGGCCTCGACCGGATCGGTGTTGCGCGAGGCGATAGTCTGCAGAGCGCTGATCAACTGGCTGGCGACGACGATCGGGTCGATCGTGCCGTGCGGCATGGCCGCATGGCCGCCGTGCCCCTTGACGGTGATGGTGAATTCGGCGGTCGCCGCCATGATCGGGCCGGGCTTGATGGCGAACTCGCCGACCGGAAGGCCGGGCATGTTGTGCATGCCGAACACCTTCGAGATGCCGAAGCGCTCCATCATGCCGTCCTTGACCATCTCATTGCCGCCGCCGCCGCCTTCCTCGGCCGGCTGGAAGATCACCGCCACGGAACCGGCGAAATTGCGCGTCTCGGCCAAGTATTTTGCGGCGCCGAGCAGCATGGCGGTGTGGCCGTCATGGCCGCAGGCATGCATCTTGCCGGGGACTGTCGACGCATAGGGCTTGCCGGTGATCTCATTGATCGGCAACGCGTCCATGTCGGCGCGCAGCCCGATGGTCGGACCCTCGCCCTTGCGGCCGCGAATGATGCCGACGACACCGGTCTTGCCGAGCCCCGTCACGACCTCGTCGCAGCCGAAGGCCATCAGCTTGTCGGTGACGAAGCCGGCGGTCTGGAAGACGTCGAAATTCAACTCCGGCGTCCGGTGCAGATGGCGCCGCCAGCCGGCGACTTCTTCCTGCATTTCCGCGGCACGGTTGAGAATTGGCATAATCGGTCCATCTCTTTGTTGGGGCAGACGGCTCAGGTCCGCTGCCCGGCAATTGTGATTGCCTGGCGCTTTGCCATTTTGGCGTCACATAGGGTAAATAGCACGCACGAATGCGGTCCTGGGTCGAGGGTCGGTCCGCACCATGCTGGCTATCGCGTATCGAAATCTTACGGAGCCAGCGGCGACTACGGCAAGAGGCGATTTCGGAATAGATCATGCGGCAAGGGCATTTCCTCAACCTATTGCTGGCGGGCGGGCTGGCGCTGCCGATGCTCTGTGGCGCCGCGCGCGCCAATCCGGTGGTTCTCTTCGACTTGAAGAGCGGCAAGGTGCTGGAGCATCAGGATGCCTTCAAGCGCTGGTATCCGGCCTCGCTCAGCAAGCTGATGACGGCCTATGTGACGTTCCGGGCGATCGCCGCCGGCGAGGTCGCGCTCGATTCGCCGATCAAGGTGACGAAACATTCCGCCGGCGAGCCGCCGAGCAAGATGGGCTTCAAGCCAGGCTCGGTGATGCGGCTCGACAATGCGCTGAAGATGATGCTGGTCAAGTCGGCCAACGACATCGCCATGGCCGTCGGCGAGAACATCGGCGGTTCGCAGGAGGCCTTTGCCGACCGCATGAATGCCGAGGCCGCCAGACTCGGCATGACCGGCACGCATTTCGTCAATCCGAACGGGCTCTATTCGCCGGACCAGTATACGACCGCGCGCGACCTCGCCGTCCTGGTCACGGCGCTCCGCAACGACTTCCCGCAATATGCGCCATGGTTCTCCATCGAGGGACTTGCCGTCGGCAAGAAGGCGCTTCCCAACTACAATCTCCTGATCGGCCGCTACCCGGGCGCCGACGGCATGAAGACCGGCTTCGTCTGCTCCTCGGGCTTCAACATGATCGGCTCGGCGACGCGCAATGGCCGCACGCTGGTTGCCGTGGTGCTTGGCGAAAAATCCGCCATCAGCCGCGCCGAAGCCGCGGCGAAGCTGCTCGACCAGGGTTTTGATACGCCGGCCGCCGGCTCGACGACGCTGGCGGCGCTCAAGCCCTATGGCGACACGCTGTCGCCCAACGATCTGCATGACGAGATCTGCAAGAAGAAGACGAAAGAGGAGCAATCCGAGGCCGCCCCAACCGTCGACGCCAAGAACAAGCCGAAATCGCCTTATCAGGTGAAACTCGACCACCCAACGCTGATCGCGGTCGGCCTCGGCGGTGCCACCGG
>NZ_RZSC01001169.1:0-1227 GCF_003998155.1 Mesorhizobium sp. M1E.F.Ca.ET.063.01.1.1 | reverse complement strand
CTTCATGGCCTACAAGGGCGCGCTGATGGTCGACGACGACGAGATGTACGCGTCGTTCCAGCGCTGCGCCGATCTCGGCGCGCTGCCGCTGGTGCATGCCGAGAATGGCGACGTGGTTGCAGCCCTTTCTCAGAAGCTGCTCGCCGCCGGCAACAACGGCCCCGAGGGGCATGCCTATTCACGCCCGCCGGAAGTGGAAGGCGAGGCGACCAACCGCGCCATCATGATCGCCGACATGGCCGGCGTTCCGCTCTATGTCGTGCATGTCTCCTGCGAACAGAGCCATGAAGCCATCCGCCGCGCGCGGCAGAAGGGCATGCGCGTCTTCGGCGAGCCGCTGATCCAGCATCTGACGCTCGACGAGAGCGAATATTTCAACAAGGACTGGGATCATGCGGCGCGCCGCGTGATGAGCCCGCCCTTCCGCAGCAAGTGGCACCAGGATTCGCTGTGGGCAGGCCTGCAGGCCGGCTCGCTGCAGGTGGTGGCGACCGACCACTGCTCCTTCACCACCAAACAGAAGCGCAACGGCGTCGGCGACTTCACCAAGATCCCGAACGGCACAGGAGGTCTCGAAGATCGTTTGCCCATCCTGTGGACCGCCGGCGTCAACACCGGGCGGCTGACGATGAACGAGTTCGTCGCGGTGACCTCGACCAACATCGCCAAGATCCTCAACATGTATCCGAAGAAGGGCGCGATCGTCGAAGGCGCGGACGCCGACATCGTTGTCTGGGACCCGAAGCGCAAGAAGACGATCTCGGCCAAGAAGCAGCAGTCGGTGATCGACTACAACGTCTTCGAAGGTTTTGAGGTGACGGGCCTGCCGCGCGAGAAGACGAAGCGCGGCGAGCTCTCGATCGAAGAGTCCGACATCAAGGCCAAGATCGGGCACGGCGAGTTTGTCGCCCGTGAGCCGAACGCAGCGGTCAACCGGGCGCTGTCGACCTGGAAGGAGATCAGCGCACCACGCAAGGTGGAGCGCTCCGGCATTCCGGCGACCGGAGTTTGAGCGTGCGGGCTCTCTATCTTGCAATCGCGGCTGCCTCGCTGCTGACCGCAGGTTCGGCCTTTGCTGCCGGCATCGACCTCAGCAAGCCATACGGCGACAAGTATGGCTGTATCAACAGAAACGGCCAGGAAGTTGCCGCCGATCAGATGCTGCTTCTGACCGACAAGGAGCTGATCACTGCGGCCAGCGCCTGCACCTTCAGCGACAAGCAGGCG
>NZ_RZSC01001168.1:0-1229 GCF_003998155.1 Mesorhizobium sp. M1E.F.Ca.ET.063.01.1.1 | reverse complement strand
GCTTCAACAGCAGCAGGCGGCCATAGGCGGTGTTGATCAATGCAGCCGGGGTCTGCACCTGGATGATCGCCAGTACGATGCCGCTCGCGGCGAGCACGGCAACGACAGGCAGGATCGCCCGCGAGAACCGGCGCAGGAAAACCTTCGCCTCCGCCGGCTGGTACCGCAATGCAAGGCCGAGCGGCGCCAGCGCGCCGGCCCAAAAGGCGATGGCCGTACCGTGCAGGAACACCAGCGGCCGCGTGAGCCATTGCGGCTCGGCGGCGCTCGCATGGCCGCTGGCGGCAAGCGCCGCGCCCACGCCGACGAGCCCGGCGAGCGCAAGCAGCTTGCGCGAAGCGCGCGGTCCGGCGAGCGACAGCAAAGCAAGCCCGAGCGCGGCCAGGGCGACAAGCACCGTCCAACCGATGCTCGTCTCGAGCGCGGTCTTCCAGACGACCGGCGCAGTGAACCGGGCAAGCGGCGCGCCGAGCGCGTCCAGTCCCTGAAAGCCGAGCGAAAATGGTGCGGCGACCAGTCCGCAGAGCAGGGCAGCAATGACGAAACGCCGGCCGCACCGCCGGTCTTCGGCGAGCCAGGCGAGCGAGAACGCGCCGCCGACGCCGAGAAAGAGGCCGGCATAGAGAAGGAGCTTTCCAACCCAGATCGCTGTGCGCGGCGACCAGTCGACCGTTTCAGCAGCGAAAGGCGCGACACTTGGCGCACCGATTGAAAACAGCGCCGAGCCGCCGACCGGATGGCCGTCCTCCGAAATCACCCGCCAGCTCAGCACATGCGTGCCGGATTTGAGTGTTTCGGGATTGTCGATCGCAAGCGTCAGGCCGTCGAGGCGAGAGGAGGTCAGCGGCAGTTGTGTTCCGTCCGGACGCACGAGCGTGAGCACCAGCGGCGAAACCGGCTCGCTGAAGGTCAGCGAGAACTGGGAAGGGCCCTGCACCAGCACCGCGCCATCGGCCGGATCGGTGGCGACCAGCGCCGCATGCGCGAAGGCGCGGCCAGGCAGCACCAGCAGCGCCATGAGCATGAAAGCGGCGAGCAGGCCGCTGGTGAGAGGCCTGATGCGGAGTCCGTTCAGGCAGGCTGGGAAGGTTGCTGCGTTCATGCCGTCTTTGCGAGAAGCGGTGGCGCGCCCGAATGGGACGCGCCATCAAGAGATCATTTCTTCGGCAGCAATTTGATGCCGGGCGCGGGATTTTTCAGCGCATTCGTGTCCTGGCCCGCCCCAGGAA
>NZ_RZSC01001167.1:0-1233 GCF_003998155.1 Mesorhizobium sp. M1E.F.Ca.ET.063.01.1.1 | reverse complement strand
GACCTGCGCCTGAACGATCAGCGAATTCCTGGTCGGCACGATGTCGAGGATCGTCTGGCCGGGGGCGACGATCGCGCCAGTCGAGAAAACAGTGAGGTCCATTACCTGGCCGTCATAGGGCGCGCGCACCTCGGCGCGGTCCACGGTGGTCTGCGCGGCGAACATCTTCGGCACCAGGTCGGCGAGGTTCGACTGCGTCTCGATCAGCATGGCAGAGAGTTTTGCGCGGCGCTCGTTGGTGAGCTGCGCAATCTGGCTTTCGAGCTCGGCCTTGCTCTGCCGGTTTCCCGCGATCTCGCCGAGCGCCTGGTCGATCAGGCCCTGCAGGTCGGAGGCAGAGCGATCGAGCTCCAGGATGCGAGGCTTCGTCGTCAGCCCGGCCTTCAGCAATTTGTTGAGGCCGGCCTTCTCGTCCAGGGTGGACTTGAGCTGCGCGCGAAAGGATTCCACGCGCGCCTGCTTGCCATCGATCTGCTCGTCGAGCTCGGCGATCCGCTTCTGCAGGATCTGCCTGGCGCCCGCCATCTGCGCGCGCTGGCTTTCGAGGTCGGCGATCTGGTTGGCCATCGCGTCCTGCAGATAGGCCTGGTGCTCGGCGGTGATGTCCTTCGGGAAGGCCACCGCCTCGTGCCCGTCGAGCTCGGCGCGGATGCGGGCATCGGTGGCGCGCAGCAGCGCATATTGCTGGGAATAGAGGTTGAATTCGGAACGGGCGCGGGTGTCGTCCAGCACCACCAGCACATCGCCTGCCGCGACGATGTCGCCGTCCTTGACCCGGATTTCCTTCACCGTGCCGCCATCGAAATGCTGGACGCTCTTGCGGTTGCCCTCGACCTTCACCACCGCATCGGCAAGCACCGCGCCGTTGAGCGGCGCGACCGCCGCCCAGCCGCCGAACACGCCGAAGAAGGCAACGATGATGAGCACACCGACCCAGACCGGCCCGCGGATCGAATCCGCGTTGGCGCCTGCTTCGTCGGCGCCCGAGAGGCTGCGATAGGTCGCTGCGATGTCGGTCATTGGGTCGCCACCGCGATCGGCGCCGCGCGCTGATTGAGCAGAGCCACGATCTCGTTCTTCATGCCGAAGGCTTCGACGGCGCCATCCCGCAGAAGCAGGATCTTGTCGACATTTGCCAAGGTCGAGGGCCGGTGCGAAACGATGATCACCGTGCTGCCGCGGCGCTTGAGCTCCAGCGCGCATTCGGCAAGCGCGCGGTCGCCGGCGGACTCG
>NZ_RZSC01001166.1:0-1235 GCF_003998155.1 Mesorhizobium sp. M1E.F.Ca.ET.063.01.1.1 | reverse complement strand
ACACCGTTGCGCCGGCGGATCGTTTTCAGCGTCTCGTTAATGAAGGCGGCAAACACCTCGTCATCGAGCAGCTTCCAGCCTTCATCGAGGAACATCAGAAGCGGCGTGCCGTCGATGATCTCTTCGAGCCGATGGAAGATGTAAAGCAGGGCGGCCGAGCGCAATTTTTTGTCGGCCAGGATTTTTGTCATGTCGAACCCGACCACCGGCTTCGAGAAATCGACGAGATCGACGGGGTTGTTGAAGAGCCAGCCCTTGTCGCCAAGGTCGAGCCACGGTTCAATTCGCGCCGCCAGATCGTTCATCCCCGGCGCCAGTGAGCCGCGCAGCACTTCCGGCAGCAGCTCGAACGTGCGCTGTTGGCGCGGGATCTTGTAGACCTTGTCGACGGCCGTGTTGATCACGCGCATTTCCGCCACGTCGAGCGAACCGTCGTCTGGGGTCAGGATGTAGCGCAGCAGCCCTTCGAGAAACGTGCGGTTTTCTGCGGTGTCTTCCAGCTGGAAGGGGGCAAAGCCGGTGGCCTGCATCGGCTCCATGACTTCGTAGCGGCCACCGAGCGCGCGAATGAAGAGCTCGGCGCCGCGCATGTAGTCGAAGTAGACGCATCGCGGTCGCGGCGAAATCCGCATTGCCTGCGCCATCAGGAATGACAGCACCACCGTCTTGCCCGAACCGGTCGGGCCGAAAACGGTGAAATGGCCGACGTCGTGGACATGAAAGTTGAAATAATAGGCGGTCTGGCTGGTCGTCTCGAGGAGCGCGATCGGCCGCTTCCAGTGCAGTCCCTCACGCTGGCCCGAGGGAAAATTGTGACCCGAGAACAGCCCAGCAAAGTTCAGCGACGAGATCAGGGCGCGGCGCGCAATGTAGCTGAAATTGCCGGGCAGCTGTGCCCAAAACGCAAGTTCGGTGTTGAGCGTTTCCCGCACCGGGACGATCGACATGCGCGACAGTTCGGCGGTGATGTCGGACAAGGAGCGGTTGAGCCCTGGTACGTCGGCAGCCAGCGCCATCACCGTCATGTGGTGCTGCCCGAAAACGACCTCGCCACCGGCAAGCTTGTCGGCGCCGGCGTGCACTAAATCCTCGACCGTGGTTCCGGCCTCATCCGAACCGCTGACCTGGTTCGAGATGGTGTTGATGCGGCGCATGGCCGTCACGCGATCCTCAATCGCAAACGACTGCGTGAGGATGAATTCATGCGGCAGCCGCAACAGGCCATCAAGCGACCC
>NZ_RZSC01001165.1:0-1235 GCF_003998155.1 Mesorhizobium sp. M1E.F.Ca.ET.063.01.1.1 | reverse complement strand
GCGTCAACGGCTCCAGCGGCCGTGCCATCATGGGCTGGTTCGGCGAAGGCGAGCGTGGCTTTGCCATGAGCATCAGGCAGACGGCGGTGCCGCTCGGTGGCGGGCTCGGCGCGCTCATCCTGCCTTCGCTTGCCTTGGCCTTCGGCTTTGTCGCGGTCTTTGGCCTGCTTGCGGCCATCTCCGCGCTCTCGACTTTCTTTGCCTGGCGCTGGTTGCATGAGCCGCCGGCGCAAGCCGGCGCTCACGCTGCCGCCGCGACGAACGGCCCGGCGCCGCTGCGCAACATCGAGGTCTGGCGCATCTCGACGGCCATCGGCCTGCTCTGCTTCCCGCAGGTGGCGGTGCTCACTTTTGCTTCGGTCTTCCTGCACGACTTCGCCGGCATGGGCACGTGGGTGACCAGCGCAAGCCTTGCCGTCGTGCAGACAGGCGCCATGGTGATGCGCGTCTGGAGCGGCCGCTATACCGACCGTCGCGGTAACCGCCGTCCCTTCCTGAAAATCTCCAGCGCGCTCAGCGCACTGGCCTTCATTCTCCTCTGGCTGCTGGTGATCGCGGCGGCCAGGCAGCCGGCACTGATGTTGTTCCTGCCTGTCATGGTGGTCGTGGCTGGCATCTCGGTTTCGGCCTGGCACGGCGTCGCGTACACCGAACTGGCAACGCTTGCCGGCGCCGGCCATGTCGGCACCGCGCTCAGCCTCGCCAACACCCTTGTCTTCATCGGCTTCTGCCTGGTGCCGATCGCCATCCCTTGGCTCTTGCTTCTCTTCGCATGGCCGGGCGTGTGGCTGGCGGCCGCGATCTGCGCGGCGATCGCCTGGCCGATATTCCTGCGCCCAGCCTGATTCACCCAGCCTGATTCCTGGCCGGCTTTCCGCGGGAGCGGGAAGCCGGCTTGCCGTCAACATGAAAAAAAACACGATCGATGCCGTTAACCGACCATCAAGGTTAATGCTTCATTTTGGCTCTCCGGGGTCAGTAGCGTTTCTGGAGAGTTCCGTGCATCGACGCGTTTTAAAGCGGCTCGTCGCCGCCGCCGTTGCGAATAGACCATCCTTCCTTCCTCCTTTGGTTCTGGGGCTCGGCTTTTGGGTCGGCTTTCCGTCCGTCGTCGCTTACCAGGACATGGCGAGCCTCGTCTCCGGGCTGGAGTCGCCTCACGCCCGCTGGAACGCTTATGTCGCAAAGTCCGTCGCCGGCTCGGTGCATGCCGCCGAGATGCCGTTCATCGATTC
>NZ_RZSC01001164.1:0-1237 GCF_003998155.1 Mesorhizobium sp. M1E.F.Ca.ET.063.01.1.1 | reverse complement strand
AGGGCTAGCTGACTTGCCGAAGACGCGTGGATAGGCGCCGCCGGTTATCCCGCTCACGAAATGCGGGACGCCATTGGCGCCGAAAACACCGACGAGAAAAGCAAGTAGTGCCGTCGGCCACATACGGGCTTCGTCCTCCGGCCAAGTTGAAACGTGCTGCTCGCCGCAGACCAGCCCAGGCTGGCAAGGCTGCCGACATTGCGGACAGGGCAAGCCTAAGGCAAGCCCGATACGCATTTGTGAACGCAACCGACCCGCCATCGACTTGCCCATGCTTGCGACACGGATATGTATCGCCCGGCATCAAAAACGGAACGGGCCATGGCGAAGCGCGACATTGAAATCACCACCGGAGACGGCAAGGCAAAAGCGAGCCTTTTCCGACCATCCACCAAGGCCGGCGCCGGTGTCATCCTCTACATGGATGCGTTCGGGCCGCGCCCGGCACTCGATGAGGTGGCGGAGCGGCTTGCCGGGCAGGGCTATGCAGTCTTAGTGCCTGACCTCTTTTATCGCAAAGCACCCTACGGTCCGTTCGATGCCAAGACCGCCTTCACGGTGGAGGAAACCAAGACCAAGTTGATGGCGCTGGTGACCGGCACCACGCAGGAGATGACAATTCGCGACAGCGCTGCCTTCCTCGGCGCGCTCATCTCCCAAGGCATCAATGGGCCGGTGGGCGTCGTCGGCTATTGCATGGGCGGCGCGCGGGCGCTTAACGCGGCGGCGGCCTATCCCGACCGCATCGTCGCGGCGGCGAGCTTCCACGGCGGCAATCTCGCAAGCGATGCGCCCGACAGCCCATACCGCAAGGCAGCCTCGATCAAGGCGCGCATCTATGTCGGCACCGCCGGCGTCGACCGCAGCTTCCCGCCGGAACAGTCGGCGCGGCTGGCGGAGGCGCTCAGGGTGGCCGAAGTCGACCACGTCATCGAGAACTATGTCGGTGTCGGCCATGGCTGGTGCATCAAGGACCACAGTGTCTATGACGAGGCCGGCGCGGAGAGGCACTGGAAGCGGCTGACGACATTCTTTGGCGAAACACTGGGCTGAGCGCCTCTTACACCGGCAGTGCTGCCCTCATCCGCCTTCGGGCACCTTCTTCCCGTTCACGGGGAGAAGGCAGGTCGCGCCGCAAAAAATTCTTCCATAACCCCAAGGAATCGCCATTAGCCTTCGTCCAACGGGCAAATGACGGCGATGATGCTGGACGACAGCGAAGCCTCCGATGCCGAAC
>NZ_RZSC01001163.1:0-1239 GCF_003998155.1 Mesorhizobium sp. M1E.F.Ca.ET.063.01.1.1 | reverse complement strand
ATATAGGGAACGCTGCCGACCGTCGCCGCGCAGCCGCCGATGCCGACCACCCAGACGACAAGGCCGGCAATCGCCCAGTTGCGCTGCGTCCTGCGGAAGTGCTCGGCATCGCGCCAAGTCCCGTTCCGCCAGGCCCAGCGGCTGCCGCGCGCGCCCAGCACGAAGATCATGACGATGTTGACGAGAGGGATCAGCGCCAGCAGCGCGATGAAGGTGTTGTTGCCGATACCCCAGATCCAGTTGAGCAGGAATGCGCCCCAGTTCCAGCGGTCGAGCTCTGGCGGGATCTGGGCAGACTGGTTGAGCGGTTGCACGGCCATGATTTCCTCCCGGCACAGTTGCCTGACGGGTTTTAGAGCATGATCGGCGGCAGGGAACAGCCGGGCGTCATCATGATGACGCCAGGCTGTGGTTTCGTCAGCGCTTCCGCAGATCCGCCTCGGCAAGGTCGAGCGCCCTGGCGATACGCTCGCAGGCCATGTCGATCGTGTCGCGCGTCCAGATCAGCGGCGGCGAAAGAATCATCGTGTCCCCGGTGGCGCGCAGCATCATGCCTTGCGAAATCGCGTGGTCGCGCACGACCACGGCAGCGCTGCCCGACGGCAGGTAGCGTTCCTTGGTCGCCTTGTCCTTGACGATCTCGATTGCCCCCATCAGGCCGATCGAGCGCACCTCGCCGACCAGATTATGGCCGGCGATACGCTCCTGCAGCGCCTGCGCGAAATAGGGACCGGTGTCGGTCCTGACCCGTTCGACGAGGCCCTCCCGCTCGATGATCTCAAGGTTCTTCAACGCCACCGCGCAGGCGACCGGATGACCGGAATAGGTGTAGCCGTGATAGAACTCGCCGCCCTTCTCGACCAGGGTCGAGGCAATGCGGTCACTGACCAGCAGCGCCGACAGCGGCTGGTAGCCGGAGGTCAGCGCCTTGGCGGTGGTGATTGTGTCGGGCTCGACGTCGAAGGTCTGCGCCGCGAACCATTCGCCGGTGCGGCCATAGCCGGTGATCACCTCGTCGAGCATCAGCAGCACGTCGTATTTGCGGCAGATGCGCTGCACCTCGGGCCAATAGCTCATCGGCGGGATTTTTACGCCGCCCGCGCCCATCACCGGCTCGCCGATGAAAGCCGCGACCTTGTCTGCGCCGGCTTCGAGGATCGCGTCCTCGACGGCCTTGGCCGCGCGGATGCCGAAATCATGGTCGCTTTCGCCGGGCAGCGCGAGCTCATAGGCATAGGG
>NZ_RZSC01001162.1:0-1239 GCF_003998155.1 Mesorhizobium sp. M1E.F.Ca.ET.063.01.1.1 | reverse complement strand
CCCAAGGCTCGGCCCGCATGTCGGAAGGTGTTGTCATCGCGCCCTTGAAACTGCGTGACATCCCTTTGATGAGACCCGCGGTTTCCCGCGCGTTCAGAAGGCGGGTATCGATCTTGTGGACGGCGGCGATCTTCAGGAATTCTTCGAAGCCGGCCATTTGGCGGTCCGAGCTGGCAAGATAAGTCACGCCTGTCTGGTTGAGGCCGATGTCTTCGCCGCATTCCTCGGCCAGCTGCCGCCAGTGGCGGGATGCCTCGATCACGATCGGCAGCTCATCCGCATCGCGTCCCTGCTTGCGGATCCATCCCCAATTGCGGGAGGACTGCTCGGCCGCGATCCGCCCCTTTTCCACCAGCGTCACGGAGATGTTCCGCCGCGCAAGAAAAAGAGCTGTCGTCACGCCGATAATGCCGCCGCCGACAATCACCACGTCCGAACTTTTCGGAGGAGGGCCGGGATATTGAATGGGATTCGCTTCGGAGAAGGGGAAAGTAAGCAAGGGCGCATCCTGAAAAGACGACGACAGCTATGGCCCACCGGCAGCCATCTTTTCTTGAGGCAGTTCAAGGGGAACGTGGAGCACAGGCCTGACGAGCGGCGCCGGTATATTCGCCCGAAACAGACAGGTAGCCAGCATATGTGCAGCCACCATTCAACGCTCGATCACATCGGATAACGTTTGCGTGCCACCTGCGTTTCAACTCCGGGGTGGCCTCTATATCTCGTCCCCGGGCCGAGAACCGCCGGCGGTGAGTGGCTGCATCGCGACACGACGCGACCAGACGGCCCGTTTTGGGGAAGCGGCTTTACCGCTCCCTCCATCATAGGGAGATGCCGTCATGCGCTATTTCATGCCAAAAATCATCGCGGTCGCATCGGTCTTCGCGGCCATACCGCTTTCGAGCGCCTATGCGGTGCACCGTCACCACAGGGTCGACACCATGACCACGGCATCGGTGCCGGCGGATCCGAAAGCGAAAGCGGCGTTGGATCAGTTGCTGAACGTGAGGCAGGGTATCCGGGAAGCAAGGCAAGCCGGCAAGATCACGCAGGATCAGGCCCGTGATCTGATGCAGCAGGCGGATACCATCCAGCGTACCGCGCTGACTTCCGGAGACCGTTCGGCGCTGGGGGAGATCAATGCCCTGGATCAGCGGCTTCAGAATGCCACCGGGCAAGGCACCTATGTGGGTGACGGTGCCGACGGCGGCTACTATCCGAACGGCTGACGAAGACACG
>NZ_RZSC01001161.1:0-1249 GCF_003998155.1 Mesorhizobium sp. M1E.F.Ca.ET.063.01.1.1 | reverse complement strand
ACCGAAGGGCTCGGCGCCGGCTCGCAGCCGGAAGTCGGCCGCGCCGCGGCGGAAGAATGCATCGACGAGATCATCGACCATCTCTCCAACACGCATATGTGCTTCGTCACCGCCGGCATGGGCGGCGGCACGGGTACGGGCGCTGCTCCGGTCGTTGCCCGCGCGGCACGGGAGAAGGGCATCCTCACCGTCGGCGTCGTCACCAAGCCGTTCCATTTCGAAGGCCAGCGCCGCATGAAGACGGCCGACATGGGCATCGAGGAACTGCAGAAATGCGTCGATACGCTGATCGTCATCCCCAACCAGAACCTGTTCCGGCTGGCCAATGACAAGACCACCTTCGCCGATGCCTTTGCGATGGCCGACCAGGTGCTCTACTCCGGCGTTGCCTGCATCACCGACCTGATGGTCAAGGAAGGCCTGATCAACCTCGACTTCGCCGACGTCCGTTCGGTGATGCGCGAGATGGGCAAGGCGATGATGGGCACGGGGGAGGCTTCGGGCGAGGGCCGCGCGATGGCCGCCGCGGAAGCCGCGATCGCCAACCCGCTGCTCGACGAAACCTCGATGAAGGGCGCCAAGGGCCTGCTGATCTCGATCACCGGCGGCCGCGACCTCACCCTGTTCGAGGTGGACGAAGCCGCGACCCGCATCCGCGAGGAGGTCGACCAGGACGCCAACATCATCCTGGGCGCCACCTTCGACGAGGAACTGGAAGGCGTGATCCGCGTCTCGGTGGTCGCCACCGGCATCGACAAGTCGGCGGCCGAAATTGCTGCCGCGCCGATCTCGATCCGCGCGCCGCAGAAGCCGGTCGCTCGTCCCGCGGCGCCTGTTCAGGAAAGCCGTCCCGCGCCGGTTCAACAGCAGACGGTCTACGAGCCGCGCGCGGTCGATCCGGTCGCCGAGGCGATCCAACTTGCCGAGGCGAATGCCGCCGCGATGGCGCAGCCGCGCCCGGCGCCGGTCGACGACTTCCGGCCGCAGAGCAAGATCTTCCAGGCCCCGCCGGCGCAGCCGCAGCCGGTGGTGCAGCAGCAGGTCGTGCAGCCGGCGCCGCAGCGCGAGATGCCGCAGCCTGTTGCGGCGGCGCCGCAGCGCATGCCGCGCGTGGAGGACTTTCCGCCGGTGGTGAAGGCCGAGGTGGAAGCCAAGAGCCGCCCTGCCGACCACGAGAACAGCGGGCCGATGGGGCTGATCAAGCGCCTGACCAATGGCCTGACCCGCCGCGAGGGAGAGCCGGCCCGGC
>NZ_RZSC01001160.1:0-1250 GCF_003998155.1 Mesorhizobium sp. M1E.F.Ca.ET.063.01.1.1 | reverse complement strand
GTGCCGACCTTCGGGTTCGGCATCATGCCGCGCGGGCCGAGCACCTTACCCAGGCGGCCGACCAGCGGCATCATGTCCGGGGTGGCGATGCAGCGATCGAAATCGATCGTGCCCTTCTGGACGATGTCGACCAGATCCTCGGCGCCAACGATATCGGCGCCGGCGGCCTTGGCTTCCTCGGCCTTGTCGCCGCGCGCGAACACGGCAACGCGCACCGAGCGGCCGGTGCCGTTCGGCAGGTTGACCACGCCGCGGACCATCTGGTCGGCATGGCGCGGATCGACGCCGAGGTTCATGGCGATCTCGACGGTCTCGTCGAACTTCACCGAAGACCGGTCCTTCAACAGCTGCAGCGCTTCAGCGAGCGCATAGGCCTTGTTCGGATCGATGCCTTCGCGGGTCTTGGATACACGCTTTGCAATCTTTGCCATGATCTCAGCCCACCACTTCCAGGCCCATCGAGCGGGCGGAGCCCTCGACCATGCGCATGGCCGCCTCGACGTCGTTTGCGTTCAGGTCCTTCATCTTCTGCTCGGCGATCTGGCGCACCTTGTCGCGAGAGATCGTGCCGGCCTTGACCTTGCCCGGCTCCTTGGAGCCCGACTTGAGGTTGGCGGCCTTCTTCAGGAAGTAGCTCACCGGCGGCGTCTTCATGACGAAAGTGAACGACTTGTCCTGGTAGTAGGTGATGACGACCGGGATCGGCGAGCCCTTCTCCAGTTCCTGGGTCTGCGCGTTGAACGCCTTGCAGAACTCCATGATGTTGATGCCGCGCTGACCAAGCGCCGGGCCGATCGGGGGCGACGGCGTGGCCGAGCCCGCGGCAACCTGGAGCTTGAGCTGGCCTGCAACTTTCTTAGCCATCTCTATTCCTGCCTTTTCTCGTGCCGGCCCCACCATCTGGGAAACGCCGGCGGTTGCAGTCTGGTGGTGCGGTTCCAGCGGCCGGCTAAGCCGCTTTCGCCTCCCACCCGTTCATGGCAGCGCGACATTCGCGCCGCCTCCCGACGCTCTTCGGGCGCGGGTATTCGGATCAGCCCTTTTCGACCTGTCCGAATTCCAGATCGACGGGCACCGCGCGCCCGAAGATCGAAACTTCCACCTTGAGGCGCGCCCGCTCCTCGTCCACTTCCTGGACGAAGCCGTTGAAGGATGCGAACGGGCCGTCCGAAACGCGGATCGCCTCGCCGATCTCGAAGGTGACCGACGGCTTCGGCCGCTCGACGCCTTCCTGAACCTGGTTCAGGATG
>NZ_RZSC01000115.1:0-11829 GCF_003998155.1 Mesorhizobium sp. M1E.F.Ca.ET.063.01.1.1 | reverse complement strand
ATGTTCTCCTTGAGCAGGCCCTCGCGCATCATCAGGCCGAGATTGCGCCGCGCGCGCCGCCACGGATGGTCGGCGGACTTGTAGATGATGTGACGCAGATCGTTGAGCCGGCCCGGATTCGGCGGCTTGCCGTCCTTCAGCCATTTCTCGCGCGCCTGCCCGCCTTTCCAGGCGCGGGTGGTGAAGCCGAGGATTTCCACGGAGACACCGCAGCGCTCCAGCGTGCGCGCCAGGATATCGGCGCAGGTTGCGGCTACCGTGATCGGCCGGCCACGCATCGAGCCCGAATTGTCGAGCACCAGCGACACCACCGTGTCGCGGAACTTGGTGTCGCGCTCCTGCTTGAAGGACAGCGGCTGCATCGGATCGATGACGACGCGCACCAGCCGCGCCGGATCGAGATAGCCTTCCTCCAGGTCGAAATCCCAGGAGCGGTTCTGCTGCGCCATCAGCCGGCGCTGCAGCCGGTTGGCAAGCCGGCCGACCACGCCGGAGAGATTGGCGAGCTGCTTGTCGAGGAAAGCGCGCAGCCGGTCGAGTTCCTCTTCCTCGCAAAGATCCTCGGCGCCGACCGTCTCGTCGAAGGCCGTGGTGAAGACCTTGTAGTCGATTTCCTTCGGCAGGTTGAGGAACGGATTGTCGTTGCGGCGCGCCTCGCCCGGCGTCTCGGCATCGGAATCGTCCTCGTCGGAAAGATCGTCCGATGTGGCGTCCGTCGCTTCCGTCTCGGCCGACTCTTCCTCGTCGGCGGACGCCTCGGCATCTTCCGACTGCGACTGATCCGAGCCGGAATCGTCCTCGCCGCCCTCCTCGCTCTGCTCCTCGCCCTGCTGCTCGTTCTCCTCGTTGTCCTCCGTGTCCTCGGTTTCCTGGTCGTCGCCGAGTTCCTCGGCCATTTCCATGGAGACGAGCATGTCGCGCACGATGCGCGCGAAAGCCTGCTGGTCGTCGAGCTTGGACGACAGGCCGTCGAGATCGGTGCTGGCCTTCTCCTCGACCCAGGGGCGCCACAGATCGACAAGCCGCTCGGCGCTCTTCGGCACGGGACGGCCGGTGAGCTTCTCGCGCACCATCAGAGCCACCGCCTCCTCGAGCGGCGCATCGGCCTTGTCCTTGACGTCGACGAGATTTGCCTTGGCGTATTTGTCTTCCAGCATCGAGCCGATGTTGTCGGCCACGCCCTGCATGGCGCGGCTGCCGATCGCCTCGACGCGCGCTTGTTCAACGGCATCGAAAATAGCCCGCGCGAGCTTGCCCTCCGGCGCCAGCTTAGTGTGGATACGCTGATCGTGGCAGGCGCGCTTCAGCGCCATGGAATCGCCGATGCCGCGGGTGATGGCGATGTCGTTGCGGGAAGCCTTCTTCGGCAGTTCGGGCAGACGGGCGCGGTTTCCGGCCAGCGCCGGCCGATCCTTGGCGAAGCCGACCTCGAGGTCCTTGTCGCCGGCAACGGCGCGCATGCACACCGTGACGGCGCGCTTGAAGCTGTCGGCTTCAGACCCGTTCTTCGGCTTGTTGCGCGTGTTGTCGCCCGGACCCGCCATCGATCATTCCCTGCGCGAAGCCTGCCGGTACGCGCTTACCCCAGCACCACGTTGGCGGCACTCTCCGGCAGATCCTCGCCGAAGGCGCGCTGATAGAATTCGGCCACCACCGAACGCTCCAGCTCGTCGCATTTGTTGAGGAAGGTGAGCCGGAACGCCATGCCGATATCGCCGAAGATCTCGGCATTCTCGGCCCAGGTGATGACCGTGCGCGGGCTCATCACCGTCGACAGGTCGCCATTGATGAAGGCCGAGCGCGTCATGTCGGCGACGCGCACCATCTTGTTGACGATCTCCTTGCCCTTGTTGTCGCGGTAGTGCTTGGCCTTGGCCAGCACGATGTTCACCTCGTTGTCGTGCGGCAGGTAGTTGAGCGTGGTGACGATCGACCAGCGGTCCATCTGCGCCTGGTTGATCTGCTGCGTGCCGTGATAGAGGCCGGTGGTGTCGCCGAGGCCGACCGTGTTGGCGGTGGCGAACAGGCGGAAGGCCGGATGCGGGCGGATGACGCGGCTCTGATCGAGCAGCGTCAGACGACCGGACGATTCCAGCACGCGCTGGATGACGAACATCACGTCGGGGCGGCCGGCATCGTACTCGTCGAAGCAGAGCGCCACATTGTGTTGATAGGCCCAGGGCAGGATGCCGTCGCGGAATTCGGTGATCTGCAGGCCTTCCTTGACGACGATGGCGTCCTTGCCGACGAGATCGATGCGGCTGACATGGCTGTCGAGGTTGACGCGCACGCAGGGCCAGTTGAGGCGGGCGGCGACCTGCTCGATATGCGTCGACTTGCCGGTGCCGTGATAGCCCGACACCATGACCCGGCGGTTGTAGGCAAAGCCGGCGAGGATCGCCAATGTCGTCGCCCTGTCGAACAGATAGTCCGGGTCGATGTCCGGCACATGCTCGGACGACACCGAATAGGCGGGCACCACCATCTTGGAGTCGAAGCCGAATTTCTCCCTCACCGACACCGTCGTGTCCGGCAAGTTGGCGATGTCGCGATCGACCTTGTTCATCACTATCAACGTCTCCACGTGCGAAACGACGGCGTTTCGCCGGCAATCGATTTTGTTCGGGGGCGGTCTTAGAGCCTTTTCCAACCTTATGAAAGTTGGAAAACGACACGGACCGTAGGGCCGCTCAGCACAATCCTGCTTGCTTGAGCACGCGATAGGCCTGCAGCACATCGCGGAACCGGTCTTCCGAACCCCTGTCGCCACCATTCGCATCAGGATGGTGGCGCTTCACGAGTTCCTTATAGCGCGCCTTGATATCCTTGCCAGTCGCCTTTGTATCAAGGCCAAGCGTTTCCAGCGCCTTGGCCTCAAGCGGCTTCGCCTTGCGCTCGCGTGCCTCGCGCGGCCCGCCGCCGAACAGGTTGAAGGGGTCGCGCATGCGGTTGTAGTAGCCGGCGCGGCCGGAGCGCTGCTGGGCGAAGTCCGGCGCCGAACGCGTCGAACCGCCATTGATGCCCATCTTCCATGTCGGCCGGTGGCCGGTCAGCGCCTCCTTTTGGAAGCGGGCGATCTCGGTGTCCGACACACCCGAGAAGTAATTGAAGCTCTTGTTGTATTCGCGCACATGCTCGAAGCAGAAGCGGAAATACTCACCCTCCTTCAGCCGTCCGACCGGCGCCCGATGCGTGCCGGCCTCCTTGCAGCCATCCCACTGGCAGACCGGCGCGCGCGACTTCAGCTCCGCGTCCTTTTCCGGCCGGATGCGGATTTTCTCGAAATATTTGGGATACGGTTTCATCTCACCCATTTATGGGCTGTTCGCTAGTGCGAAACAAGAATTGACATTTGGCAGATGATCGCCCTAACCGCTGAATCGCGGCTTAAAGCGGTCGAAAATGCAGATTTTACGGCGATGCCGTAGATGTGGTGAAGGGAAGCCCCGATGTCCATACAGTCGACGATGGAAAGCAAGCTGAAGGCGGCGTTTTCGCCCGAAAGGCTCATCGTCATCAACGAAAGCCACCTTCATGCCGGCCATCATCATGTCGAGTCCGGTCACCACGCCACCTTCGACGGCACCGGCGAGACGCATTTCCGCGTCCGCATCGTCTCGCCGAATTTTTCCGGCATGAGCCGCGTCGACCGCCACCGCGCCGTCAACGAGCTGCTTGCCGACGAGTTGAAGGCCGGCGTGCACGCGCTCGCGATCGAGCCGGCCGCGCCCGGCGAGAAGACCCTCTGGTAGGGTTCAGGCGACCGTCGCCTTCAGGAAAGCCATGACCGCGGCGGTCAGCGCATCGCCGTCCTCGCCGAAGCGCCGGTTGATCGCCATGTGCGAATAGGCGCTGCCGTCGAACAGTGTGACCTTGTTGCCGGCCGTCCGCAGCCGATCCGCGAAGTCATGCGCAGCGGTCGCGCGGATCGGCGCGTTCGAATAGGCGACGAACACGGGCGGGTGCTTGGCCGTCCCGATATAGGTCGCGGGTGACAGCGCGCGCCACTGGCCTGGATCCGAAAACGCCTGCGCGTAGATCGGCCGCAGCCTGCCGCCCTGCGCCCTGGCCAGAGCCTCGATGTCATAGGCTTCGGTATCGTCGAGCACCAGCGCGGCGACGCCGGGCAAGCCGCCGCGAAGTCCTGTCAGTGCCGCCAGATGGCAGCCGGCCGAGTGACCCATCACCACGATGCGGTCCGGATCGCCGCCATAGCTGGCGATATTGGCGCGCACATAGGCATAGGCCTCTTCCACGTCGCCCGCCTGGGCGGCGACGTCGGCCTTGGGCAGCATGCGGTAATCGATCGAGACGAACAGGAAGCCGTTGGCGAGCAGGAAGCCCGGCTTGGCGTTGACGTTGTTGCGGTTGCCGATCCGCCAGGCGCCGCCATGGATGAAGAAGACGACCGGATCACCCTTGGCGCCTTCTCGGGCGTAGATATCGAGCTTGGCTGGCCCGTAGTCGACGGTTTGCGGCGCCGGCTGGCGCAGCCGCCAGGCTGCCGACGCCCCTGCCGGCAGCAGCGCGGCAACGGACGCAAGGACAAAACACCGCCGATCGATCATCGTCATCTCCTGACCACCCCCAGCTCTGATCGCCCTCGGCAAAGAGTGCACGCGAGCGCGGCAGGCGTCCAGTTAAGGATTGTTCAGGGGCTGCAAGGGGTTGGCTCGCCAACAGTGGACCCGCACCCCTCTTGCGCCATCGAAAAATGCGCGGGCGCTCGACTGGGCCGCGTGAACAAGATCATGGAACATTTTCCCTGGTCTGGCAGTTTGCTTGACGGCCCGGTTCTGGAGGAAGCGCTCATCCATGCCGGGCGGATTGTTAGCCAGACCGGAGAGCCGATGCGACTGGCGCCTCCGAGGGGTGACCACCCATGAAGACGACGTATCGAGCTCCAGCCGGGCATGGTAATGGGTGCTCAGGCAGTTTGCAGCCTTTGCGGCTGTTTCCGGCGATTGCCTTGGCGGCCTTCCTCTCGGCTCCGGCCGCCGCGCATCAGGCGCCCAAGGGCTGGCAGTACGACAGCTCATGCTGCGCGGGGTTGGACTGCTATCAGGCACCCGCGGCCGACGTGAAGGAAACGCAGTATGGATACCAGCTCTCCACCGGGGAGCTCATTCCCTACACCGACAGGCGGATCAAGCGC
Source organism: Mesorhizobium sp. M1E.F.Ca.ET.063.01.1.1 (assembly GCF_003998155.1). Lineage (NCBI taxonomy): Bacteria > Pseudomonadati > Pseudomonadota > Alphaproteobacteria > Hyphomicrobiales > Phyllobacteriaceae > Mesorhizobium > Mesorhizobium sp. M1E.F.Ca.ET.063.01.1.1. Next base: position 6,674 of record NZ_RZSC01000115.1, on the reverse strand, counting down.
TCGCGCGACGAGTTCTTTCACGAGTGCAAGCCCGGCGGCGACGTAAACTCTCAGCATTCGTTCTGTCTCTACGTTCCCGACCACGACATGTAGGTGCGAAAAACCAATACGAGATCCTTCCTTGAAGCTCTCAGGCAAGCATTCTGTCCGCATAGGGCGCTTTGCCGCCTCGATGCCCGATCGAGCGTCCGCTGCGCTGGCTCGCGCCGCCGCAAGGCGGTCGATGCAGCGGCAGTCGGTACCACTGCCGGTTACCTTGCGGCGACATCACACCGCAGCGTCGGCACTTCTGTTTTGTGTTGGCAAATGGGTCGACCGAGCGCACACTGATCTTGGCTGTCGATTCGGGGTGGGCGACTAGAGTTCACATCGGGATGCGCGACGCGGCGCTTGTTTCGGCCACGCGGAGTGGTTCCCTCACACCTCGGTGATCGAAGCTGACGATTAGCGTTTGTCGGGAACAAAGAGCGCTTTCCGGCAGTTGAAGAGACGATGAGCCGATTGGCAGCCTATCGGCTCCGAGGCAAAGCATCATGCGCGAGAATCAATCAGACGTCTTCGACCTGTTTTCGGAGATTTACTCGAACGCGGCCCAGGAAGAGATCAGCCTTCAGCAGTATCTGCTTGCCTGCCGTGAAGACAAATCCATGTACGCCTCAGCGCCCGAACGCATGGTCGAGGCAATAGGCGAGCCGAACCTTGTCGACACCAGCAAGGACGAGCGGCTCGGGCGTATTTTTTCGAACCGTACGATCAAGATCTATCCCTCCTTCTCGGACTTCTACGGAATGGAGGATACGATCGAGCGCATTGCGGGATATTTCCGCTATGCCTCGCAGGGGCTCGAAGAGCGCAAGCAGATCCTCTATCTGCTCGGCCCGGTCGGCGGCGGCAAATCCTCGCTTGCCGAACGGCTGAAGAAACTGATGGAACAGCGCCCGATCTATACGCTGAAAGTCGGCAACCAGATCAGTCCGGTCTTTGAATCGCCACTCGGCCTTTTCAATCCCGATCGCATGGGCGATCTGCTCGAGGACAAATACGGGATAGCGCGTCGCCGGCTGAATGGGCTGATTTCGCCCTGGGCGGCCAAGCGCCTCGACGAACTGTCCGGCGACATTTCCAAATTCAGCGTCGTCAAGCTGTCGCCGTCGCGTCTGCGCCAGATCGCCATCACCAAGACCGAGCCCGGCGACGAGAACAATCAGGACGTCTCGGCCCTGGTCGGCAAGGTCGACATCAGGCAATTGGAACACTTCAGCCAGTCCGACCCGGATGCCTACTCCTACAGCGGCGGCTTGAACCGGACCACGCAAGGGCTGCTCGAATTCGTCGAGATGTTCAAGGCGCCGATCAAGGTCCTGCACCCGTTGCTGACGGCGACCCAGGAAGGAAGCTATAACGGCACCGAGAATTTCGGCGCCTTTCCCTATCAGGGCATCGTCGTCGCCCACTCCAACGAATCGGAATGGCAGCAGTTCAAGAACAACAAGAACAATGAGGCCTTCCTCGACCGCATTCTCGTGGTCAAGGTTCCCTATTGCCTTCGCATCACCGAAGAAAGGCAGATTTACGAAAAACTTCTGCGCGAGAGCGATCTGGCGAACAGCCCCTGCGCGCCTGAAGTGCTGGACATCCTCAGCCGCTTCACCGTCTCGACGCGGCTTGCGGAGCACGAGAACTCGCCGCTCTACACCAAGATGCGCGCCTATGACGGCGAGAATCTCAAGGAGATCGACCCGAAGGCGAAGTCGGTCCAGGAATATCGCGATGCCGCCGGCGTCGACGAAGGCATGACCGGGGTCAGCACGCGCTTCGCCTTCAAGATCCTGTCGCAGACCTTCAACTACGACACCAAGGAGGTGGCCGCCGATCCCGTGCATCTGATCTATATCCTGGAGGAGGCGATCAAGCGCGAGCAATTCCCGAAGGAGACGGAAGCTGCCTACCTCGAGTTCATCAAATCGGAGCTCGCGACGCGCTATGCCGAGTTCATCGGTCACGAGATCCAGAAGGCCTATCTGGAATCGTACAGTGAGTACGGCCAGAACCTTTTCGACCGCTATATCGCCTACGCCGATGCCTGGATCGAGGACCAGGACTACAAGGACCCCGATACCGGCCAGATCCTCAACCGCGAGGTCCTGGATAAGGAACTGTCGCAGGTCGAAAAGCCGGCCGGCATCGCCAATCCCAAGGACTTCCGCAACGAAGTGGTCAAATTCACCTTGCGCGCCCGGGCGCGCAACCATGGCCGCAATCCATCCTGGACGAGCTACGAAAAGCTTCGCGAGGTCATCGAGAAGCGCATGTTCGGTCAGGTCGAGGACCTGCTGCCGGTGATCAGCTTCGGCTCCAAGCAGGACAGCGTCACGGAGAAGCGGCACAACGAATTCGTGGAGCGGATGGTGGAACGCGGCTATACTCAGCGGCAGGTGCGCCGGCTGGTCGACTGGTACATGCGCGTGAACAAGGCAGGCTGAGCAAAGCTGGAGCGGTTCCATGCCGATCTTCATCGACCGCCGCCTGAACCCGAAGGACAAAAGCCTGGGCAATCGCCAGCGCTTCCTCAAGCGCGCGCATGAAGAGCTCAAGCGCACCATCCGCGACAAGATCCGGACAAGCGGCATTGCCGAGATAGACCGGGAGCACGCCGTGCCGATGCCTCGGAAAGGCACCAGCGAGCCGACGTTCAGCGACGCCAAGGACAGCGGCCATCGCCAGCACATCCTGCCCGGAAACCGGACGTTCAGCCCCGGCGACCTGATCCCCAAGCCTGGTGGCGGGGGCGCGGGCTCTTCGGCTCCGGGAAACACGGAATCCGAAGACGACTTCCGCTTTGTGCTGTCGCGCGAGGAGGTGCTCGACCTCTTCTTCGAGGACCTCGAACTGCCCGATCTGGTCAAGCTCAATCTCAAGCAGATATTGAGCTTCAAGCCGAGGCGGGCAGGCTTCGCGGCAACCGGGTCGCCGACCAACATCAATGTCGGGCGCACCATGCGAAACAGCCACGGACGCCGCATCGCGCTGAAGCGGCCCAAGCAAGAGGAATTGGATGCGATCGCCCGGCAGCTCTCCGAGCTGGAATCGAAGCCGTCAAACGCGGCAACGCGCGAGCGCATCGCCGTTCTGCGCGAGGAGCTCGAACGGCTCGAGCGCCGGCGAAAGCGGATCGCCTATGTCGATCCGGTCGACATTCGGTTCAGTCGCTTCGACCCCCAGCCCCTGCCGAATGCAAATGCCGTGATGTTCTGTCTGATGGATGTCTCGGGATCGATGGGCGAGCGCGAGAAGGATCTGGCCAAACGCTTTTTCGTGCTGCTGCACCTGTTCCTGACACGGCGCTACGAACGGACCGAGATCGTCTTTATTCGCCACACCCACGAGGCCAAGGAGGTTGACGAGCACACTTTCTTCTACCACACCCAAAGCGGCGGCACCGTGGTTTCCACGGCGCTCGAGGAAATGCAGCGCATCATCGAGCAGCGCTATCCGGCCGCCGAATGGAACATCTACGCCGCGCAGGCTTCCGACGGCGACAACTTCGCCACCGACTCCGAGCGCTGCATCGAACTGCTCGACCGCAGGCTCATGCGCCTTTGCCAGTATTTCGCCTATGTCGAGATCATCGACGAGCGGGAAAGCCACATTTTCGGCTCGACCGAGAACGGGACGTCGCTCTGGCGCGCTTACAGCGCCGTGGACGGGAAATGGCCGAATTTCCAGATGAGGCGCATAGCCGCTCCGGCGGACATCTACCCGGTCTTTCGCGAGCTCTTCGCCAGGCAGCCGGCGCTGCGCAAGAGCGCGTGAGGTTGTGGGTCGATAGGACGGGGGCCGATGGTCAGTCAGGCGCGCAAATCCGAACTTTTGTTTTCCGGGTCTGACTGGGATTTCGCGAAACTGTCGCGGGTCTACGACGAGATCGAGGCGATCGGCAAGGAAGAGCTTCGCCTCGACATCTATCCGGTGCAGATGGAGGTCATTTCCTCCGAACAGATGCTCGACGCCTATTCATCGGTCGGCATGCCGCTGATGTATCGCCATTGGTCGTTCGGCAAGCGTTTCCTCTATGACGAGCTTCTCTACCGCAAGGGCGCGCGCGGTTTGGCCTACGAATTGGTCATCAACTCCAATCCCTGCATCGTCTACCTCATGGAAGAGAACACCATGGCCTTGCAGGCCCTGGTGACCGCCCATGCGGCACTGGGCCACAACCATTTCTTCAAGAACAATCATCTCTTCCGGCAATGGACCGACGCCGGGGGCATCCTGAGCTACCTGGATTTTGCCAAGAGCTACATCGCCCGGTGCGAGGAACGGCATGGCCTGGCCCCCGTGGAGGCCATGCTCGATTCCGCCCACGCGCTGATGGAGCAAGGCGTCTTCCGCTACCACCGGCCGCCGAAGCTGTCATCGGAGCAGCAGCGCGAAGGGCTGCGCGAGCGCCTTGAATACGAGGAGCGTTCCTTCAACGATCTCTGGCGGACGTTGCCGCCCTCCCAGGGAAAGAACAAGCCGGAGGCAGAGGACGAGAGCCTCGCGGAGCGGAAGAAATCGCTCAATCTGCCCGAGGAGAACCTGCTGTACTTTCTCGAGAAGAACAGCCTCGTCCTTCAGCCCTGGCAGCGCGAGATTGTCAGGATCGTGCGTGTCATTGCGCAGTATTTTTACCCGCAGCGGCAAACCCAGGTGATGAACGAGGGCTGCGCCACCTTCGTGCATTACACGCTCATGAACATGCTTTTCGATCGCGGCCGCATCAGTGAAGGCGCCATGCTCGAGATATTGCGCAACCATTCGAACGTGGTCTTCCAGCCGGCCTTCGACGACCCGCGTTTTTCCGGCATCAATCCCTACGCGCTGGGTCTCGACATGATGCAGGATATCCAGCGCATCTCGACCGAGCCGACCGCGGAGGACCGCGACTGGTTCCCGGACATCGCCGGCCGCGGCGACTGGCGCGAGACCTTGCTCGATGCCTGGGCCAACCACCGCGACGAATCCTTCATTCGCCAGTATCTGAGCCCGGCCCTGATCCGGAAATGGCGGCTCTTCGTGCTGGCCGACGGCGCCGACGAGCCGCATTTCGAAGTCGCGTCGATCCACAATGAGCGCGGCTATAGCAAGATACGGTCCGCGCTGGCCCAAAGCTACGACGTGGGGGCGAGACGACCCGACATCCAGGTGGTTGATGTGGATCTCCTGGGAAACCGGCATCTGCGGCTGCAGCACAACGTCAAGGACGGCATCCTGCTCGAGGAGGAAAGTCGCGACGCGACCCTGCGCCATATCCGAAGCCTGTGGGGCTACGACGTCAGCCTGGCGGCTGTCGATGCTGAAACGGGTGCGGTGCTCAGCGAGCGCTCGACGAAGGAAATTTGAGTCAAGACAACTTAAAGCGCGTCGCGCTGAAACGAATTCAGGCGACGCGCTTTAGCCCTCGCCGGCAGGCCGGATCCTCAACCTCGCGATGCGGTTCTTGTCGCGCTTCATCACCACGAAGCGCTTGCCGTGGAAGGTGAAGGCCTGCTTCTCCTCGGGGATCGTCTGCGTCTCGTGGATGACGAGGCCGGCGATCGTCGTGGCCTCCTCGTCCGGCAGGTCCCAGTCGAGCGCCCGGTTGAGATCGCGGATCGGCACCATGCCGTCGACGACCACCGAACCGTCCGCCTCCTGCTTGACACCTTGCATGTCGACGTCGTGCTCGTCGGCGATCTCGCCGACGATCTCCTCGATGATGTCTTCCAGCGTCACCAGCCCTTCCATCTCGCCATATTCGTCCACGACGATGGCGAAATGCGCCTTGCGGCGCAGGAAGGCGTTGAGCTGATCCTGCAAGGTGGTGGTGTCGGGCACGAACCATGGCTTCGACGCGATCTTCATCACGTCGATCTTGGAAAAATCGTTGCCGACCTCGTTGAGCGCCCTCAGCAGATCCTTGGCGTGCAGCACGCCGACGATGTTGTCGAGCGAGCCTTTCCACAGCGGCATGCGCGTATGCGGGCTCTGCAGGATCTCGCGCACCACCATTTCCGGCGGATCGTCGGCATTGACCGAGCGCATGTTGGTGCGGTGGACCATCACATCCGACACTTCGAGTTCCTCGAGATCGAACAGTGCGCCCAGCCGGTCGCGGTCCTCGCGCGCCTGCCCGTTGCGGCGGGTATCGTCGCCGGCCTCGTCCGATTCATCGTCCTCGGGCGCCATCGGCTCGACCGGCCGCAGCGTGTAGCCGAACGCGGCAAGCAGTCGTGTGCGGAACAAAAGCGCCAGCACGACGATGGCGGCAAGGACGGCTGCGGCAATCCAGCCGGCGTCGATCATCTGGAATGGCTCATCTTGGGCCATTCGGGATGGCTCGCCTTGAGGAAGGACAGCACTTCCGAGGGCGGCACGTCCTTGGCGATGAAGGCCTGACCGATACCACGCGTCAGGATGAAGGTGAGCGCGCCGCGCGAAACCTTCTTGTCCTGGGTGATGAAGCCAAGCAGCGCCTCGGCGTCCGGCAGATCGCCTGATATGTCGGCCATCCGCCAGGGCAGGCCGACGGCGCGAAGATGCGCTTCGACACGGCTTGCGTCGTCCGGGCTCGCCAGATTGAGGCGCGCGGAAAAACGGTGCGCCAGGGCCATGCCGATGGCGACGCCCTCGCCGTGGACGAGGCGGGGGCC
>NZ_RZSC01001159.1:0-1255 GCF_003998155.1 Mesorhizobium sp. M1E.F.Ca.ET.063.01.1.1 | reverse complement strand
CAGGCGGAATGTTCGTACGTGCCCACGAGTTCCGCCGCCTCAATGGCGTGGCGCCGGGCCTCCTTCCAGATTTCCTTGACTCCGGTCTGGCCTGGAATGCCGAGGCTCGGCACATCAAGAGCCGCCAGCCGGAAATGATAGTGGTGAACTCCGTGCCCGACCGGCGGGGCCGGGCCATCGTAGGAGGCGTTGCCGAAGTCGTTCTTCCCCTGCTGGAGCGCTTCGGTTCCCGGCTTCCCGTCTTCCCCTTCGGCAAGTTGCTCGACGTCGGGCGAAATGTTGAACACCGCCCAGTGGCCGAACGTCCCGCGTGGTGCATCGGGGTCGTCCACGACGAGAACCAGACTCCTGGTCCCGTCAGGGATCCCAGACCATTTCAGAGGCGGGGAGATATTTTCACCATCGCGGGCAAAACGCTCGGGGATGGGATCGCCGTCGGCGAACGCCGGACTTGTCAGTGTCAGTGGCATGTTGGTCCCTTCCGCTTTTGATGCCGCAAGGCCCACGCCCCGCGACGACCCACGGACCGGCTTCGATCGCAGCCAAGGTCCTCTTCCGGCTGGACAACACGTGCGGTTCGGTCATTCGCCTGATTTTCGGAGAGCGTCTGCCTAGCCGCACGACGTCCCTGGCCGATCATCCAACGAATGCCGCGCCGGATCGTTCCGCAGCGCCAGCGAGTGGCGGCATGTGTTCGTCCTGTCGAACATCGCCGCCAGGGGCGCGTTGCCGCTCATGCGTTGATGCACGTCAAAGCCAAGCTATCCATGATGCGTACTATGGCCGCCTTCATAATTAATTTTGGAGGCGATGATGGACAAGGAGATCAAAACCAAGATCCAGACGCTCTTGGATCAGCATCGGGTCATGACCGTTGCAACGCTGAGGCCGGACGGTTGGCCGCAGGCCACGACGGTCGGCTACGTCAACGAAGGCCTCACCCTCTACTTCCTCTGCGGTCTGGACAGCCAGAAGGCGGCGAACATCGCGCGGGACGATCGCGTGTCCCTGACCATCGACCACGACGCGCCGCAAGTGATGGAGATTACCGGACTTTCCATGGCGGCGCGCGCGCAGCCGGTCACCGACAAGGCCGAGGCCGAGAAGGTTCTGCGGATGCTGCCGATGAAATATCCGCCGCAAACCTCGCTCCCGGGCCCGATGCCGACGCCGGACGAGGTGCGCATCTTCCGCGTGGTGCCTTCGGTGATTTCCGTGCTCGATTACTCGAAAGGCTTTGGCCACACGGATCTTG
>NZ_RZSC01001158.1:0-1259 GCF_003998155.1 Mesorhizobium sp. M1E.F.Ca.ET.063.01.1.1 | reverse complement strand
GCAGCGGGAAGTTCCACGGAATGATCTGGCCGACGACGCCGAGCGGCTCATGGAAATGATAGGCGACGGTGTCGTGGTCGATTTCGGAGAGGCTGCCTTCCTGGCTGCGCAGCACGCCGGCGAAATAGCGGAAATGGTCGACGGCCAAAGGAAGGTCGGCCGCCGTCGTTTCGCGGATCGGCTTGCCGTTGTCCCAGGTCTCGGCGAGCGCCAGCAGATCGAGGTTTTCTTCCATGCGATCGGCGATGCGATGGAGGATCAGCGCGCGCTCCGCGGGGCTGGTCTTGCCCCAGGCATCCTTGGCCTTGTGCGCGGCATCGAGTGCTGCCTCGATATCGTTCGCATCCGAGCGGGCGATTTCACACAAGGGCCGCCCGGTAACCGGCGAGATGTTATCGAAATATTTGCCGGAGTGCGGCGCCGTCCACTTGCCACCGATGAAGTTGTCGTAACGCTTGGCGAAAGGAACCTTGGCTGTACGCGAAAATTCTACCTTGTTCATGACTTCCTCCCAAGAAGCACGCCGCGGGATGCGGCGCGTCAGGAGGGAAGGGTCGCGGACAGGCTTCGGTTTGTCAGCCCGGGGCGGGACGATCGCGGCCGCCGAGTGTCGCAGAACTGCGACAGGTCAGGGCCGTGAAATCAATGCGGACGGCGGATAGCGAAACGGGCGAGCTTGCGATGCAGCGTCGCGCGCGAAATACCTAGGCTTTGCGCCGCCGCCGAGACATTGCCGCCGGCGCGAGCCAGCGCCCGCTGGAGCACGCCGCGCTCGGCATCGTCGAGGTCTTCCCTCGCGCCTGGCGCATCGCCGAGGACGTCTGCTGCCAACAGCCCCTTGGCCAGGGCTTCGCGCGTTATGCCAAGCGCAAGCCGCGCGTTGCGCGTCGCGCCGATCACCAGATCGTCCGAATCGACCGCGATGAGCGCGCCGGCGGTACGCTCAGCGGCAGGGGCCAACAGAATGCGGGCGCCGGAAAACACCATGCGGAAATTCTCGGCCTCGATGCGGCGCGCGGCATCCCCCACGGCGACGGCGATGAGCTGGACGAAACCCTCCGTCAGATCCGACCGGCAGGAGGACACGTCGAGCGCAGCCGCCAGATTGCCTTCGTGATCATAGACCGGCGCGGTCGTGCAACTGAGCAAGGTGTTGCGCGAAAAGAAATGCTGGTCGCGATGGATGGTGAGCGCCCGTTGGTCTGCGATGCAGGTGCCGATCCCGTTGGTGCCTTCGCTCTCCTCGCTCCAGACCGTGC
>NZ_RZSC01001157.1:0-1264 GCF_003998155.1 Mesorhizobium sp. M1E.F.Ca.ET.063.01.1.1 | reverse complement strand
GCTCTCCTGCGCTCTATGATTGAGGAGCTAGTGGCCGGCGTAGGCCTGATCGAGCAGGCCGCCGGCCGCGAAATGCTCCTTCTGCACCTTGTCCCAGCCGCCGAAGACCTCGTCCACCGTCAACAGGCGGACGTCGGGAAAATCGGCCTTGTATTTGGCGGCAACCGAGGCGTCGCGAGCCCGCAGGCCGTTGCGGGCGGCGATGTCCTGACCCTCCGGCGAATAGAGGAAGTCGAGATAGGCCTTGGCGAGATCGCGGCTGCCGTGCTCGTCGGCGACCTTGTCGACGATCGCCACCGGGAATTCGGCGAGCAGGCTGACCGAAGGCGTGACCTGCTCGAATTTGTCGTCGCCATATTCCTTGCGGATGCCGCGCGTTTCGGATTCGAAGGTGATCAGCACGTCGCCTATCTCGCGCTGGACGAAGGTGGTGGTGGCGGCGCGGCCACCGGTGTCGAAGATCGGCACGTTGTTGAACAGCTTGGTGATGAACTCCTTCACCTTGGCGTCGTCGCCCTTGAAAGCCTCCTTGGCGTAAGCGGTGGCGGCGAGATAGGTGTAGCGCGCGTTGCCCGATGTCTTCGGGTTGGGGAAGATCACCTGCACGTCGTCGCGCACCAGGTCGCTCCAGTCCTTGATGTGCTTGGGATTGCCGGCGCGCACCAGGAAGGACGGCAGCGAATAGAAGGGCGAGGCGTTATCCGGGAAATCCTTCTGCCAATCCGCCGAGACCAGCCCCTTGTTGACCAGGAAATCGACGTCGGTGACCTGGTTGAAGGTGACGACATCGGCACCCAGGCCATCGGCGACGGCGCGCGCCTGCGCCGAGGCGCCGGCGTGGGACTGATCGACCGTCACGCCAGGATGCTTGGCGATGAAGGCCTTGTTGATGTCGGCGAACAATTCGCGGCCAACGTCGTATGAGGCATTCAACAGCTTGTCGGCCGACCAGGCTTGGGAGGAGGCGAGGACGAGGCCGGCGAGAGCGGCGATGCCGAGCAATAGGCGCTTCATGAAAACAGGTCTCCTTCGGAACAGTCAGAAACTATAATGCGACCATAAGAAGGAAAGTCTGGTCCGACGAGGCACGCGGTCCGGGTGGATGGCAGGCGCCAGGAAAAAGCGTCGCCCAAACAGCTGTTTGGCGGGATTTTCTTCCAAGCAGATTCATCGCGGCGCCGGCGGGCGCCAGCGGAGAGCGGCAGGCAGAAAGATGTGTCAGGCAGTCGGGAAGAGCTTCCAGCGCCCCGGCCTGAAGGCCACC
>NZ_RZSC01001156.1:0-1266 GCF_003998155.1 Mesorhizobium sp. M1E.F.Ca.ET.063.01.1.1 | reverse complement strand
CCGACGTCCCAGGGCTCGGCGATCAGCACCCGGTCGGCGAGCAGGGGATCGCCAGCGATGGCCTGGAGCAGCGGCGCGTCCGGATCGAACGTGCCGTCGACGCGGCCGAGCACTGGCGCCAGGTCGAAGCGGAAACCGTCGACGCCCGCGAAGCGTACGAAATGGCGGAGCGTGTCGAGCACCATTTCCCGCACGACCGGATGGTCGCAGGCGACCGTGTTGCCGGTGCCGGTGTCGTTGGCCAGTCGGCCGTCCGGCAGATGCTTGTAATAGGCCTGCGCGTCGAGCCCGCGCAGCGACAGCGTCGGGCCGAGCCGGTCGCTCTCGCCGGTGTGGTTGAAGACGAGGTCGAGGATGGTGCCGATGCCGGCCTCGCGCAGCGCCGCGACCGTGTCGCGCAATTCCATAAGGCCGCCGGGCGCCAGGCGCGGGTCGAGCGCCATGAAGGTGACGGGGTTGTAGCCCCAGACGTTGCTCAGCCCGAGCGGCGGAAGGTGCCGCTCGTCGATCGACGCCGTGACCGGCATCAACTCGACCGCGGAGACGCCGAGACGCTTCAGATGTTCGATGATGGCAGGATGGGCAAGCGCCGCGACGGTGCCGCGCTGCGCTTCGGGAACATCCGGATGCAGCTTGGTGAAGGAGCGGACGTTGAGTTCATAGATGAGGCCGCCGGGCTGGAACAGCGGTGGCTTCGAAGCCAGCGGCTTGGGCAGCGGACGCGCTATCGTCTTCGGCATCAGTGGGGCGGTGTCGACACCTTCGCTGCGTTTGGCTGCAAGCCGCCAGTGGTACTGATAGGGCCGGTCGATCTCGACGGCGTAGGGATCGCTCAGCAGCTTGTCCGGATCGAACCAGAGGCCGCTTTCGGGTGCATAGTCGCCGTCGGCGCGAAAACCGTAACGGGTGTCCGATGCGAGGCCGGAGACAAAGAGCGCATGAACGCCCTCGCCTTCCGGCTTCAGCTCCGGCCTCTCGACCTCGTGCGTGCCGCTGTCATCGAAGATCGAGACCCACAGGCGTCTCGCCGACGACGACCATGCGGCGAAGCGAATGCCTTCGCTGGTAACGGTTGCGCCGAGGTGAATCATGGGCGCGCCTTCCCTTCTCCCCTTGTGGGAGAAGGTGGATCGGCGCGCAGCACCGAGACGGATGAGGGGTGTTGGACGAAGTGAGGCGTCGGTGTTCTGGGCGCCGGTCTGCGCCAAGCTGGAGCACCCCTCATCCGTCCGAGCTTCGCTCGGCCACCTTCTCCCACAAGGGGAG